>JAGWYI010000481.1 GCA_018969455.1 Bacteroidota bacterium
CAATGCCGGTTTCCCATTTTTCTTGTCCTATTTCCGATTTATATTTACCTTGGCTGCGATATTTTAAAATCTGGAAAGGTTGTGTCTAAAAATGCCGCACAAACACACCTTTCGGCAACCCAATTGCTTATGGCTTTATTTGATTTTGTGCTGCCCAAAGGACGAACGCCGGCATTTCCTATGCTGTACACACCGGCCGAAATTCAACACAGGCAATTACTGGCCTTAATTCGAAAGGCTCAGGATACTGCCTTTGGGCGCTATTACCATTTTAAAGACCTCCTTCATCGGCCTAATTTAATTCAGCATTTTCAAAGCAGCGTACCTGCAGTTGATTATAACAAACACTATGATCGATGGTGGTCAAAAGCGTATTTGTGCGATGACCCTGATGTATGTTGGCCCGGCGTGATCCCTTATTATGCGCTGAGCAGCGGCACAAGCCAGGCTGCTACCAAATATATTCCTGTTACTTTTGAAATGCTTCGTAGCATCAAAAAAGGTACCCGTCGATTGCTATTAGATGTTGCACGCACACCCCATATGCCGGTGCGCCAATTTGCCCGGAAAATGCTGATGGTTGGCAGCTGTACGGCCATAAAGCCCGAAGGACGCCATTTCACAGGAGACCTTTCCGGAATTATCGGACATAACCGACCGTTCTGGATTGAACGCAACTATGCACCTGGACGAAGCATTTCCGATTTGCCCAATTGGGACGACCGAATTCAGGCCATCGTGCATGAAGCACCCAATTGGGATGTAGGCTTTGCCGTTGGAAGCGTCGCCTGGGTTCAATTGATTTTTGAACGAATTATTGAAACGTATAAACTCGACAACATCCACCAAATATGGAAAAATCTGGATGTGTTTGTACATGGCGGGGTGTTTTTTGAGCCCTACCGCCATAGTTTCGAAAAATTGCTCGATCGACCCATAATGACCTTCGACAGTTACCTCGCTTCAGAAGGTTTTATTTCCTACCAAAACAGGGTTGATACCAAATCCATGAAACTGATGCCCGATTGTGGCATATTTTTCGAATTTGTACCGTTTAATGAACAAAATTTTGATGAAAACGGCGAATTGCGCTCGGAGTTTCCAGAAGCCCGAACGGTGGGTGAACTGGAAGAACACGTAAATTATGCCTTACTGCTGAGCACCAACGCGGGCGCATGGCGCTATCTCCTCGGCGATACAGTTCAAGTGACGGATGTTGAAAAATGCGAAATCAGGATTACAGGCCGAACCAAACAATTCCTGTCGATGTGCGGCGAACACATTTCTGTAGACAACCTCAATGAAGCTGTACGCCGGGTTGATGACCGAACCAATGCCGGAATCCGGGAATTTGCGGTGGCGGGAGTGCCCTATGGAAACCAATGGGCCCATCAATGGTGGGTCAGTTTCGATAATCCGGTACTAAGCGCCGAAGAGTTTGCACGCTTGGTAGATGCCGAATTGTGTATACTCAACGATGATTATTGCGTAGAACGAAAATATGCGTTGCGCGATGTGCGGGCCAGTATTTTACCCAACGCGCTCTTTTATAAATGGCTCGAGCACCGGGGAAAGGCCAATGGGCAATCCAAAATTCCAAGGGTACTCAAGGGTAAACAACTGGAAGATTTCCAACAATTTGTGGCTCAAAACGCGGGGTAGAAACCCATCATTTAAGGGTAGGGTATTATTGTACATTCCCGTTCTAAATTCAGCAACCAAATTATGCTTCCTGCATTTTGTTGCTGAATTTTTTTTACCCAAAATTACGAGTAAATGAACTTCAACTGGTCTGTTCCCCTCTGGGTTGCCCTGTTTAGTACCTTGGTTTACAGCTGTTTGCCCCCCGCAACACCCTATCCATTCAAGGATCCTCAACAAATCGTAACGGAAGCCACCGTATGGTCGAATAATCTGGAGGCTTATATTGCCCAATGGACAATGGGAAATGCACCCGATGCCATACCCGACAACCTGATACCCAAAGGAATAGCCGACAGCAAGCATTTTTATCTTAAAAATCCCGATCAGGTTACACCCGACGAGACCTGGGCCATTCGCCTGGCCAAACCTGTGAACAAAGATTCACTATATGCAGGCATCCCTGACCCCAAGGTAACATACCTGTTTTTAGGAACCGCACTGGCCCCGTTTGGCAGTAAACTGGTTATAGAAGGCGAATTTCCGCATTGCCGCTTCTTCTCCATCCAGGCAACGCCGCCGCTCAATGGAAAAGAATATTATGCGCAGCGGCAATTTGGAACCGCAGAAGTAGGCATGGTGGATGTCGACATAGAACCCCTTCCCGGTAACACGAATCCCTTTAAGGTAGGGGCAAATCGAAATGCAAGCAATCGGAAATACCAGGTCAGTTTCGAACTTGCAAGCGGAGACCCAAGTGGTTTGAATGGCCCGGGGCATCAATATCCTTACCGACAAAATTCAAATTCCCGAAAAGCCGCCATGTTGGTATACCAGGGCCCTTTAGGCTACAAAACAGTGGCAGGTACACCCTTGAATGTTCAGGGAGACTGGAATTTGGGCGCCCTTTGGATTCGCATTTATGAACCGGATTTGGGAAAAGATCCATTGGGAGGTGTACCGCCTCCCAAAGTTTATTTCGTTTTGCCCAATGGTAAAAAATATTTTATCGGCTCCGATTTTTCTACCCTCCAACAACGCGCCAACACAACCATTCAAAACCGAAATGTAAACAGCGCTCCCAATCCATTTGTTGGCCCGGCAGCCGGGTGGTACAAATCTTGGGGAATTACCCGAAGCATGATGAATGGCGTTTGTCAGCTCAACGGATGGAATTCGCCTGATAGTGCCGCCCGGGTTCGGGCGATTGATCTTGGCTGGACAGGCAGAGGCGAATTCCAGGCCCCACCGGGGAACATAGAACCACATGCAACAACAAATAATTATGCGACTTATCTGGGTCGAGCCATGATCGTACAACCGGGAATGGTGGCGGTATTGACCGGTCGCTTGCCGACTTTTCCGCACACCTTCCAGGGGGCATCTAAAATGGAAGGGGGACAAGTCCGATATTGGAGCATCATTGGCATTGACCAGGACCCCTATTCGCCTTTACCTTCTACCACAGTACATGCTATTTCGGATGATGACGTTAAAACCGACAATAACGGGAATTATGTTATCGCGTATTCCAGGAAATCAGATCGACCGCTAAATGCCACTGCCGACATGGGTGTAAATTGGGTAGACTGGGGTACCCAATCCTATTTGGGTCTGTTGATGCGTTGGGTAAACGTTGCGCCTGAGTGGACGTTCCCGTATGCACCGCAAGAGAACCATCTCGATTTCAGCCACTCGGATTATTCCGGCACGCAATACGATCCCGGTTTGTTGGGGTATAATTGGCGACACGGATTCATGCAATGTTATTTGCCTAAAATCCATTATATGACCAGGGCCGAATTTGAAGCC
>JAGWYI010000482.1 GCA_018969455.1 Bacteroidota bacterium
TAACCAAAGTTCTTACGAAGGACCGGTTTTTCCAACGCCTACAATCGGTATGTTAGGCTTGCTGGATAATAAAAAGACCCAAACTACCCTTGATTTCAAAAGCGAAGGCGATTTAATTTATGTAATTGGCAAACAAGTCAATGATATTGCCTCGTCGGAATACCTCTACAGCTGGCACAAAGTAAAACTTTCGCCCGCCCCATACTTTAACCTAGAGGAAGAATATAGCACACAAAAGGCCATTGCCTCTCTTATCCAGAAAGGATTGCTGGTTTCGGCGCACGACTGCTCCGATGGAGGTTTATTTTTGAGCCTACTTGAATCCGCAATGGTCAACAACTTGGGTTTTGATATACAATCTAAAACCGATCTACGTAAAGATGCCTTTTTGTTCGGGGAAGCCCAAGGAAGGATTATAGTTTCCGTAAAAGCTGAAAATGCCTCGGCATTAGAGCAAGAAGTAAGCAACTTGGACATCCCATACTTCAAGGCGGGAAAAATAACTTCGTCACCTGAATTGCTAGTGGATGGAGACAGTTTAGGCACTTTAGCAGACTTTACCACTCCCTACCAAAACACCCTGGGAGCCATAATGAAAGGATAAAACATGAAAAATATAACAGTCATAGGTTCGGGCACCATGGGAAATGGAATCGCCCACGTTTTTGCCCAATTTGGCCACCAGGTAACGCTGGTTGATGTAGCGCCAACCGCACTCGATAAGGCAATCGCCACTATTTCCGGAAATCTGGATCGTCAAATTAAAAAAGGCGCCTTGAGTGAGGAAGAAAAAAGTGCCACCCTTGCACGCATTACGCCGCAAACAGACCTGCAAACCGGCGTAGCCAATGCAGATCTCGTGGTTGAGGCTGCTACCGAAAATGTAGCGCTCAAATTGAAAATTTTTGGCGATATCGACCAGTTCGCACCGGAACAGGCAATTTTGGCCACCAATACTTCGAGCATAAGCATCACGCAAATCGCGGCTGCAACCAAACGCCCCGAGCAGGTGATTGGCATGCATTTTATGAATCCTGTGCCCGTCATGAAACTCGTTGAGGTTATCCGTGGCTATGCGACCAGCGAAACCGTTACCAAAACCATCATGGATCTGTCAACTCAACTGGGAAAAACACCCGTTGAAGTGGAAGATTATCCCGGCTTTGTAGCCAATCGCATCCTGATGCCCATGATAAACGAGGCGATTTACACCTTGTTTGAAGGCGTGAGCGGCGTTGAAGAAATTGATGCCGTTATGAAACTCGGCATGGCGCATCCAATGGGACCCCTGCAACTTGCTGATTTTATTGGCCTGGATGTATGCCTTTCCATCCTGCGTGTACTGCATGATGGATTTGGCAATCCTAAATACGCCCCTTGCCCTTTGCTGGTCAATATGGTAATGGCAGGCAAAAAAGGGGTAAAGTCGGGTGAGGGATTTTATAAATACACACCCGGCTCAAAGGATCTGACGGTCGCTTACCGGCGATAGGCTTTATTCCTCGTCCTCAAAATACACTTTGTAGAATTTTTTACCCTTGTCTTCATCGAAACCGCGTTCGATGAGGTCTCTGCGTCCGTGCACATAAATGTGAAAATTCTTGTCGAGTTTGATGACGCTTTTAAAAACCTTGCTTTCTTTTTTTACCGCCTGTCCGCTGATGTCGAAACGATCTTCGAGCGGAACAGCATAAGCACGCGCGTATTCATCGCGGAATTCCTTGAAAGCCTCTTGCTGTTCGGGCTCTTGAAACAGACTTTCGGCAAAGTCGTTGATTTCAAACGATTCATTTTCCTTGAAATACGCCGCTGAACGGTTGAGCAAATCGATTTGATCTGTTCGATCCATCCCGAATTTAAATGGCGCCTTTTGGGTAATGAATTCACTGGAGAGGCCGATATAATGGCGGGTATTGAAATAATTGTCTTCAATGGGCCGTAAACGAAGAAAAGCATCGCTCCAAAACGACCGTTCATCTTTTTTTGTAATGGAATCCACCACACAAATCCGATAGCCTTCTGTTTCGTCCAGGTTAAAAACAAGCGCAGCGATTTCCGGCTTGGCGGTTGGAATGCCGTCTACCACGTTTAATACGATCGATTCTCCGCCGCGTTCGGTTTTTAGTATAGGATCTTTGGATTGCACTTTCCACAACCCGATGGCTTGCACGGCTTCATCCTGCAACAACAAATTATCGAAATACCCCATAAAAAACTCCCCTCCGTTTAATTTGGGCGTATCCATGTGTTCATAAAGCAATTGCGCCAGTTTGCCAGCCTCCTCCGACAGCGAATCCGGATCCTGAAAAACAGTCATACAACTTTGATAAACAGGATGATTGCTGACATCTTCTTCATGATGGAAATAAAAAAAAGCCTCGGTTTTTTCAAATGGACGCAAAAAAGCGCCAATTAATAATTCAGAGGCAACATCATTCAGGGGGACCAGGGTTTTTTGGGGAATGTTTACCCCTTCGTATCTGCCTTTGTTTCCTACCCAGGTAGCGGCAAATCGCTGAAGGTTGGCGGCGGAAAAATCCAACATAATAAAATCGGGTTGAGAGTGTTTGGTGGAGCCTTGTCTGGCGCCGGTCGACAAAGGTAAGGAACCGCTTACGTGTGCCCAAAAATTCTTTGTTGCTTAAAAAAAATCTGTTGTACTGCGCACCTTGTGTATTTTTACCGCTTTCTTTAGGGCCTTTTATAAATTTGTATTGTTCTGAGAATTGCCATCAATACCCGTTTTTTGTTGCCGGGCCGCCTGGAAGGCTTCGGATGGTATACCCATGAATTGGTGCGCCGCATGGTGCTTGCACATCCGGAAGACGCGTTTTTGTTTTTGTTTGACAGGCCATTTGACCCACGGTTTGTATATGCAGATAATGTTACCCCGGTGGTTGTATCTCCGCCAGCACGGCACCCGGTGTTGTTTTATGCCTGGTTTGAATGGCGTTTGCCGGTTTTTCTGAAAAAATTCGGAGCCGATGTGTTCTTTTCACCCGACAGCATGTGCAGTTTGCGCAGCCAGGTGCCAACGGTCATGACCACCCACGATATTGTGCCCCTGCATTTTCCGGAACAATTGCCTTTTGTGGTGCGCAATTACCTCCTGTATTTTCTACCGCGTTTTTTGAAACGCGCCGATGTGGTACTCACGGTGTCTGAATTTGTAAAACAGGATATTTTGGCGCATTGCCCGATCCCGGAATCAAAAATCAATGTAATTTACAATGGATGCCGGACCGGTTTTGTGCCTTTGCCGGAATTGGACAAACAGCAGGTGCGCGCACAATTTTCGGAGGGAAAACCGTATTTTTTCTACACGGGCGCTATCCATCCGCGCAAGAACATACATCGTTTGATAGAAGCCTACGATTTGTTCCGAAAAAACACCCATGCAGATGTAAAATTGATCCTTGCTGGCCGATTTGCCTGGAAAACGGG
>JAGWYI010000014.1 GCA_018969455.1 Bacteroidota bacterium
TAGTTGTGGGAGAGGTAGGAAGTGGAATTAGAAAATAGTTCATTTTTACAAACATTATAATATGTATTTTGTAAAAATAGGGATTTTTGTGGTGTAAAATAGTTATTATCGGAACTTACATTATAAATTACACAATTTTTAATCCAGGTGGAATCATTTGATGAAATAGAGAATCGAAAATTTACTGGACTATTCGAGGCAAACAAACTATTATTTACCCTTACAGTTTTTGATCCATTGCTATATACATCACATATTTTATTATACATAAATCTACAATTGGAAATATTGGTGTTATAAATAGAATACGTGCGAATATATATGGTTTTATATAGTGGATCAATAAATAAGGTTCTAACACATCTAAAAAAACCAATAATTCCGCCATTCATTTCAATTTCGCCTGTTACATCATTTTTCCGAAATTCACTTCTGTCGACTTTAAAAACCGCATTATTGTTTAAAAATAAATCCCCATAGACGGTCCCGCAGGGAGAATTAATTCCTATATTCTGTTCAAAAAAACAGGAGTCTATCAAAAAAATACCATCAAAATAACTAAAATTATTGAATACATCAATGCCAACTCCATCTATTGAAGCCCTGTTATTTTTAAATTTTGAGCCAAAAATGTTTATTCCACTTTCCTGTATCCTTCCAAGCACCAAACTTATTCCTCCTCCACGTTTATTTGCGAAATTTCCATTAAAAACACAATTTTTTATCCCAATCCTGTCTTTACCTGGTCCATCCAGATAATAAATACCTCCACCCCAACCGCCTGCCTGATTGGCCACAAAATGGCAACTTTCATAGTCCATCCCACGTTCCACTTCACTGGCGCCATACTTTGCCAGGCCGCCGCCGTTTTTACCGGCATAGTTGTTTTCAAATGTACAATCGATAAATCGGGGCGCCGTAGAACCGTCGTTGTTCCCGTTTACAATTACACCGCCCCCGAAATACAGTGCCGTGTTATGAATGATGCTGCAATGCCGAATATCCGGATACGCATCGGCATGTTCTGCCATGATGTAGATGCCCCCTCCGCAAATCAAACGACTGTAAATATCCGTGGCAAAGGTTTCGTTATCGGCAACTCCGTCGCGAATCATTAACCCGTCCAGCACTGTACTGGAATCCGGCTCAAACAAATACACCACATTGTAAGAATTGTCGGTACTGTCCCCGGCAATGCCAATGTCGCCACTTAGTATGGTTGGATGTGCAGCCCAGTCCCGTTGAATCAGTGCGCTTTCTGTTCCGGCAAACCCACCAATTATGACCACACCACTGTGCGGCTCAAATGAAATAGCCCGGTCGATCGTATTGGTTGGCCGATATAAACCTTCCGCTACCCAAACAGAGTCGCCTTTTTGGGCAATTTTCAGGGCGCTTTGTAAATCCGTAAAAGCATGTGTCCAGGACTGTCCGGTGTTGTTGCCTGTCGCGCTCGCGCGCACGTACAGGCGTTGCGCAGATGATGGCAGTGCATGAATTAACAACAAAATGACGGGAATGTATTTTTTACACATAAAAATAGTGATTTTTTATGAATATACTGCCAGGCTCGCCCGAAAGGGCAAACCCGGCAGTTTTATTCGCCTGATAAACTTTTATTCTTTAATCAATTGACCAGCCTCTGATGTGCCGGCGCCATACACTTTCCAGGAATAGACCCCGGCAGGCAGACTTGACACTTCCGGCAAGGATACCAACTGGTCACCCTCGGTGAGCATCACATCACGCAAGAGCACGCGAATGCCGGATCCTGAAAACAGCACAATGCGCGCTTTCGTTGCCTGCGGAGCCTTGATGCGCATCGTCACAGCACCGGTACTCGGGTTCGGCTGCACTTTGACTTGCAATGCGTTTTCGGCCGAATGGGCTTCATCTGCAGTGCGTTCGGAAGCAGAAGCGCCCGAAATGCCGAACTCGGTTCCATCCTCTTGCCAGGCAGCATTGGAAAGTACATTGTCATCCAATTCCAGCTTAAATGCCTCATCGGAACCCCCTTTCATCACCTTGAAGGATAGATAGAACAAAACGGTTCCGGGTGTGATCCGCTCCTCCGGATTCAGGGCCGGAAACCACAAGGTTCGAATTTCACCCTTGCCGATTTGGGTCAACCCGAAATTACCAGCGTTGTAACCCGATAAGGCGCCCGGCGCAGTTCCGATGAAGGCATAGCGGGAGGGATCGAAGCGAAGGCCCAATTGAATCGCTTCCAGGGTTTCCACACCCGTGTATGTCACCGGAACAACGATCGTTTCCCCGCTTTTTGTTGCTGTATTTGTCCAGGAAATCGTGGTAAGCGGACGTGCTGCAGGCTTCGAACTGCCAATTGCATTATTGTTTACATCTCCTACCTTGATCGCTACAAAATCATTTGGCTTTACCTGGGTTGGATCTGCACATTCGATAATCTCTGGGAAAGCATTAGCGAACGGGTTATTGGGGTTTGGGAACGAAAAGTCTTTCGGCACAAAGCGCCAGGAAGTATTATTAGGAAGTTTACTGTAAATTCCCAGAATCAACTTTCGCAATTCAACTATGTCGAAAGTTGTAATCGAATTTGACTTATTGGCATCCGCTGCAATCATTTTATAGAGTGAACCCAATAGCTGAATTCCTAAAATATGCTTACTGATCAGCACCAAATCGTAGGTGGAAACACCGTTCAGCGGGTTGTCGTCTTTGACTGGTGTAAGCAAATATTTGGAGCAGGTACTATTCAGGCTGCAGAAGCCGTATTGACCGCTTGCATTGGTTTGTTCATTTAATACGCCGCATTTGCCGCATCCTGAGGTTGGCGAAGCGGTGATGGCAACATCGTTTACGCTCAGGTAATAAGGCCCTTCGGTTTGTATAACGCCCGCCAATTTGGGACTGCAAATCGTCAGGTCAATCAGGTCGGCAGTCTGATTTATTGCAGGGTATATCAAAGGAACAAATTGGGTGAGATTGCCGTTCAATTTGTGGTCTTTGATGGCATTTTTGGTGCGCTTATCCCCCTTAACCCGGGCATTGCCGGTCAAATTAGTACGATCGGAGCTAGGGTATGAATTGGAACGGGAGGCTTCTACATTCATTTCTACAATAGCAGGTGTTATACGTGGTCGAAATTGCCTGTACATAAATACGAAAAGCAGGATGAATAAAAAGAACCCGATGCCAAGGCCAAAATTGCGTTTTCTAAACGCTGGTTTCCGGTTTCTGTGGTTATTGAAAAAAATTTGCATTTTTCATAACTTTGTATGGATGGTTTGGAAAGTTTGTACAAAAATAAAATAATCGGATACACGAACAAGGAAAGAGCAGACACATTAACAAAATTGGACAAAACTTAACCCTGGCTTTACCAAATCAACACCAAACCGTTTTCCCGAAATTTGCCCCATTTCAAAACAATACCAAAATTCAAGGACTTTGCAGATTAATCAGACGTGATTTTGCTGATTTATCGTGATTTATAGCGTTCCTCGTACACAAAACCTGGCAGCATAAAGTAAAGCAATTGGCAAATACCAATCAAGGTGTATACAAGCAGGAGTCATTCCGAATCTGGAAAGAACCCGGATTCGGAATGACTTAGTTTGGCCGACAGGCCCTTATTTTGTCAATAATATGGTTTGGATGCTGTGTGGGAGCGATACAAGGACCGCCGCCTTTCCTGCCACCCACACCCGGTATTCTATTTTTTCTTTTGTCGCGTTCATCACAACCACCGCCACCGATCCGTCCGGATTTTGGAAGGCCGTGCACAACAATTGCCCCCGACTGGAAGCACAGGACACCCGACGGGCGCCTGCTTGGATGAATTTGGAAAAATGCCCGATGTAATAATAGGAGCTCAGGTAAGTGATCACACCTGTGCGCGTATCCGCATGCACCGGAGCAAAACAAAAATTGCCCACATGGTTCGGTCCGCCTTTTTCATCCAATAAAATATTCCAGTCGGTCCAGGCCGCCGTGCCATTGTTGAAATCGTTGATCATCGAGCGACCGTAGGTTTCCCCGAATTTCCAATCGTGGATGTTTTCGGCCCGGTAGGAATCGGCACAACCTTCGGTAAAAATCAAATGTTTGTCGGGAAATGCCTCCCCTACCCTTTTCACATTTTCAAATATTTTGCCGCCGCCAGTCCAGTCTTCATACCAGTGAAAACCAATACCCCAAACATATTTGGCCGCCTGGGGATCCTGCAAAATGGTCGACGCCCGTTGATACATCAGGTCGCGGTTGTGATCCCAGGCAATGAGGCGCTTTTGCTGCAAACCCGCCTTCCAAAGGCTTGGTCCCAAATACTTTTTGATAAAATCCCGCTCTTCTTCCGCCGTATAAATGCAGGATTCCCAGGTCTGTTTGGCCATCGGCTCGTTCTGAACCGTCAGGCCCCAAATCGGAACGCCCTGTTTTTGATAAGCCTGTATAAATTTGACATAATAATTGGCCCACGCCTGGTAATATTCCGGCTTTAATTTGCCCCCGTGCAACATCTCCTGATTGTCTTTCATCCAGCCTGGCGGACTCCAGGGGCTAATAAACAACTTCATTTTACCTTTGCTTTTGGCCATGGCCAACTTGATCAGCGGAATTTTATATTTCAAATCCGGCGCTACATCAAATGTTTTTAGTTTTGTATCCCCTTCTTTTACATACGTATAACTCGCACTGGAAAAATCGCAACTGTTCATGTTGGTGCGGGCGATCTTGTACCCGATGCCTTTTTCCGGGTCGTAATAACGCTCCAGTACCTCTGCCTGTTTATCAGCGGGCAATTGGGCAAAAACTTCCGCAGACGCATCCGTAATGGCGCCGCCGATGCCTATAAAGGTTTGAAATTTCCGGTCAGGATCTACAAAAATGCAGGGTTGGGTTTCAAATGGCTGACCAAAAGGCTCCAGTGCACCGACCGCCGTTTTTTGCAAACGGTATTCGGTACTGTCTGCCGTGGTATACACAGTCATTTGGTTGAGGGCAAAAGCCGGTTTTTGTTGGGCGCTGGCCTCAACCAGCCACAGGTTAAGCAGCAAAAGCAGGAAAAAAAAACGCATGTCCTTGAAAATTAATGCGATGAAGAATCTTTACGATATTCCAGCACCGTATCAACAAAGGCACGCACGCCGTCAAGCGGCGTATCCGGGTAAACACCATGCCCCAGGTTGACAATATGCCGGTGGCCAAATGTACGAATCATTTCAAGCGTGGCAAGTTGAATCGATTTTTTATCGGCATACAGCGCACATGGGTCCAAATTTCCCTGCAAAACAGGCAACGCCCCTACCCGCGCGCGCGCAAACGCGGGCGGGATGTTCCAGTCGAGCCCAATTACCTGACAGTCACAGGCAGCCAAATCTTCCAGGGCAAACCAGGCGCCCTTGGCAAATATGGTTTTGGGAACCTCTGGAATCGCAGCGCAAATTTGATTCAAATATGGCACTGCAAAGGTTCGGTAATGCGCGGGCGGCAATTCTCCGGCCCAGGAATCGAACAATTGCAGCAAATCAGCCCCGCTTTGCACCTGACGACGCAAATAAGCAATGGTGGTATCGGTAATTTTTTGCAAAAGCACATGCGAAAGTTCCGGCTCGGCGTACAACATCCGGCGGGCTTTCGAAAACGTTTTGCTGCCGCCGCCTTCCAGCATGTAAGCAAAAATGGTCCAGGGCGCCCCGGCAAAACCGATGAGTGGAACCCGCCCGTTTAAGGCCTGTTTGGTCTGGCGCAAGGCAGCATACACATAATCTAATTTTTCGGCTGCGGCTGCACCCGATTGAAGCGCTGCTACAGCTGCTTCATTTTCAATTACTTTGGGGAAGCGGGGACCCTTTGCCTCCACCATTTCATAATCGAGCCCCATGGCTTCCGGCACCACCAGAATATCGGAAAAAATGATGGCCGCATCCACGCCCAAAATATCCACAGGCTGGAGCGTTGCCTCGGAGGCTGCATCCGGATTTTTTACAAAGGCTTTGAAATCGGGAAAATGCGCGCGCAAGGCGCGGTATTCGGGCAAAATACGGCCAGCTTGGCGCATGAGCCACACCGGCGGACGTTCCACTTCCAGGCCCTGGGCAGCGCGTAAAAAGAGGGGCAAATTGCTTGTTTCTGAAGGCATAATACAGTTTTTCGGCCGCGAAGGTAAGCGAAGAACAGCGCTTGACGCCCTTCGCACAAGCTCTTTACCGAAATCTGACTATACCTGCAGCACGCCTACATTGAATTTCTCCACAGGCGCATGGTTGGCGGCCTCAATGCCCATCGAAATCCAGGTCCGGGTCGCACGGGGATCAATGATGGCATCCACCCACAAACGGGCCGCAGCATAATACGGGGTGGTTTGCGCCTCGTAATTGGCTTTTGTTTTTTCAAAGAGGGCTTTTTCGCCTTCCGGATCGGGCGCAGCGCCCTTGTCTTTCAAGGATTGCACCTGAATCTGCGTGAGCACTTTGGCCGCTTGCTCCCCGCCCATCACGGCAATTTTGGCCGAGGGCCAGGCTACAATCAAACGCGGGTCGTAAGCTTTTCCGCACATGGCGTAATTGCCTGCGCCGTACGAATTGCCTACAATAACAGTAAATTTGGGTACAGTCGAATTCGACACCGCGTTCACCATTTTCGCCCCGTCTTTGATGATCCCGCCATGCTCGGAGCGCGTGCCCACCATAAATCCGGTCACATCGTGCATGAACACCAGCGGAATTTTCTTTTGATTGCAGTTCAAAATAAATCGCGTGGCTTTATCGGCAGAGTCTGAATAAATCACCCCGCCAAATTGTATTTCGCCTTTGGCATTTTTTACCACTTTCCTGTTGTTGGCCACGATGCCGACCGCCCAACCGTCTATGCGCGCGTACGCACACAGGATGGTTTTGCCATAATGCGCTTTGTATTCCGTGTATTCCCCGCCGTCCACCAATTTGCGCAGCAAATCGGCCGTATCATAGGGTTTTGAGCCATTGTGCGGGTATATTTCAAACAAATCCTCGGCACTGCCTTCCGCTTCGCGTGGTGCAACCCGGTCAAAACCGGCCTTGTCAAAATGCCCGAATTTGTCCATCAAATCCTTGATGGTATCCAGACAAACCTGATCATTCGGCATTTTATAATCTGTCACACCCGATATTTCGGAGTGGGTGGCGGCGCCGCCCAGGGTTTCCTTGTCTGCATCCTCTCCAATGGCTGCTTTTACCAGGTATGGTCCAGCCAAAAACACCGACCCGGTGCGTTCCACAATCAAGGCCTCGTCCGACATGATGGGAAGGTAAGCGCCACCCGCCACACAGGCGCCCATGATGGCGGCAATTTGCGGGATTCCCTGGCTCGACAAACGGGCGTTGTTGCGGAAGATGCGGCCAAAATGTTCTTTGTCGGGAAAAATTTCATCCTGCATGGGCAGGTAAACCCCTGCGCTGTCAACCAGATAAATGATGGGCAGCCGGTTTTCTAAGGCAATTTCCTGGGCGCGCAAGTTCTTTTTTCCTGTAATCGGAAACCAGGCGCCGGCTTTTACCGTGGCGTCGTTGGCCACCACGATGCATTGGCGGCCGCGGATGTATCCAATCACCACCACCACCCCGCCGGCGGGGCAGCCGCCGTGTTCGGCATACATGTCAAAACCGGCAAAAGCGCCGATTTCAATTTGAGGTTTTTCCGGGTCAAGCAGGTAGGCAATGCGCTCGCGGGCAGTCATTTTACCTTCCGCATGCAGTTTATCGATGCGTTTTTTACCGCCGCCCTGGTGTATTTGTTCCAGACGGCGGTTGAGGTTCGACACCAACAGTTTATTGGCATCGATGTTTTGTTCGAGTTCCAGGTTCACGTTTATTTGGTATAGGTGCTTGAAAATCAGGCTTTTGCGGCTTTTTTACGGGCGTAGGCGCTTGCAGCCTCACGCACCCAGGCGCCCTGCTCGTATGCTTGTACGCGCGTACGCAAACGTTCCTTGTTGCAAGGGCCATTGCCTTTCACCACATTCCAGAATTCGTCCCAGTCGATCGGTCCGAAATCGTAGTGGCCGCGTTCGGCGTTCCATTTCAGTTCCGGATCCGGAACCGTAAGGCCCAGCACCTTGATTTGTTCGGCGATCATATCCACAAAGCGTTGACGGAGTTCGTCGTTGGAAAAACGTTTGATTTTCCAGCGCATGCTTTGTTCGCTGTGTTGCGAATCGCCGTCGGAAGGGCCAAACATCATCACAGCGGGCCAGTACCAGCGGTTGATGGCATCCTGCGCCATGGCGCGCTGCGCATCAGAGCCCTGTGCGAGGGTAAGCAGGATTTCAAAACCCTGGCGCTGGTGAAAGCTTTCTTCTTTGCAAATCCGCACCATGGCGCGCGCATACGGGCCATAGGAACAGCGGCAAATGGGAATCTGGTTCAAAATGGCGGCGCCGTCCACCAGCCAGCCAATAGCGCCAATATCGGCCCAACTGATGGTTGGATAATTAAAAATAGAGGAATATTTGGCTTTCCCGCTGTGCAGTTCTTCAATCAACTGGTCGCGGCCAATCCCCAATGTCTCGGCTGCGGCGTACAAGTACAAGCCATGGCCCGCTTCATCCTGCACTTTGGCCAGCAAAATTTGTTTGCGTTTGAGGGATGGGGCGCGGGTGATCCAGTTTCCCTCTGGCAACATGCCAACGATTTCACTGTGTGCATGTTGGCTGATCTGGCGAATGAGCGTTTTTCGATACGCCTCCGGCATCCAGTCTTTGGGTTCTATGCGTTGTTCTGCGTCAACTTTGGCCTGAAATTGGACCTCAAGGGCAGTTTCTTGTGCTGTAATGGGCGCCTGAATCTTCATATCGTATAATTAGTTTGATGGTTAGGGCAATCTGGACAGGGACAGACCCTGGCGTATAACAACGTGCAAAATTGATTGTTTTCCCGAACATCCGGTAATTTCGATGCAGGAGAAAAGGAAAAAATGCGCCTAATTTGACTGTTTCCAAATAAAGCCAGATTTTGAACCATTTTTTACCAGGTAAATGGATGATCTACCTTGGGAATTCGTGCAATTAAAAAGGCAGCTTTTTGCAGTTCCCACGCGTTTTGCCATGCATAAACGTGTTTTTTAACCGTTTTATTAAAATTTCAATTTTTAGATTTTCAAAAACCATGTATCTTTGCGGCTTATGAAAAAACTGTTTGGCTTGTTGCTGCTCATTGGTGTACTATTTTGGGGCAGCGCTTGTAAAAGTGAATTTGAAAAGGTGCGCTCCAGCAACAATGCTGAAGTGATCATCAACAAGGCATTCGAATTATACGAAAAGAAGGATTACCAACGGGCCCAAACACTGTTCGATCTGGTATTATCCAGCCTTCGCGGCGATAACCGGGCAGAAAAAGCCTATTATTATTACGCCTACACCCATTTTTACCTGAAACAGTACTTGTTGGCAGCCTACTACTTTAAAACTTTTGCCAATACCTACACCAATTCGCCTTTTCGCGAAGAAGCTGCTTACATGTCGGCATACAGCAACTTCAAATTGTCGCCCTCCTACCGGCTGGATCAAACCAATACCCGAACGGCTATTGAAGAATTCCAACTCTTTACCAACCTTTTTCCCAAAAGTAGCCGGATCGATGAGTGCAACAAATTGATCGATATTATGCGCCGGAAACTGGAAGAAAAAGCGTTCGCAGAAGGTCAATTGTATTATAACCTGCGCCAATACCAATCGGCCGTTATCTCTTTCGACAATCTTCTGCGCGATTACCCCGAAAGCCCCGACGCCGAACGCGTGCGATATCTGGTTGCACGGGCCGATTACCTGCTCAGCGAAAACTCTATAGTGGAAAAAAGAGAAGCACGCTATCAGGAAACCATTAAACGCTGTGAAGAATTTCTGCAAAAATATCCCAAAGGGAAATACAGCGAGAATATCATCGATCTGAAAAAAAACGCCGAAGCCAAAGCCAAAGCAGTAAACCTGCGCTTGAAAGCAACTTAAGAGCGCATACAACACCATACATTTTCAACAACCTTTCCATATGAGTGATATCAAAAGTAAAGCCCAAGGCCTCGATCCTAATGTTCAACCACGCGATGTGATAGAACTGGTGAACAAAACCGGCAATATCTACGAAAGCATTTCCATCATCGCCAAACGCGCACGGCAAATATCCAGCGACCTGAAATGGGAAATCCAACGCAAACTGGAAGAATTTGCCGTTAGCTCCGATACCATCGAAGAAGTACAGGAGAATAAAGAACAAATCGAAATCTCCAAATTCTACGAACGGTTGCCCAATACCCCCATCATCGCGACCCATGAATTTCTAAACAACGAAATTCAACACCGTTACAACGAGGATAAAGAATAATGAACCTCATTCTTGGCATCAGCGGGTCAATAGCTGCCTATAAATCGGCGTTCTTGACCCGCTTGTTCGTTAAAAGCGGACATGAAGTTCAAATCTTGATGACCCAGGCTGCAACCGGTTTCATCACACCACTCACCCTGTCTACCCTCTCCCAACGCCCCGTATTTACCGACGTACACAGCGAATCGGGCTGGAACAATCACGTCGAACTCGGACTTTGGGGTCATGCCCTTCTCATTGCGCCTGCTTCTGCAAATACACTGGCCAAACTCGCCAATGGAATTTGCGACAACATCTTGTGCGCCGTTTATCTCTCCGCCCGTTGCCCCGTGTTCCTCGCACCTGCCATGGATGTCGATATGTGGCATCACCCCGCTACCCAATCGAATATTCAAAAACTGAAACAGTTTGGCGTGCAAATTATCCCGGTCGGACATGGCGCCCTGGCAAGCGGTCTGGTTGGCGACGGAAGAATGGCCGAACCCGAAGAAATTGTGCAGTTTCTGGAAAACCATTTCCGGCAAACCCGCGATCTGGATGGACAAAAAATACTGGTAACTGCCGGACCAACCCAGGAAAACATTGATCCTGTGCGCTTTATCAGCAATCACTCAAGCGGAAAAATGGGCATCGCCATCGCCGATGAACTGGCGCATCGAGGCGCATCTGTGGTATTGGTACTTGGCCCAACCCACCTCCGACCTCAGCATGCAGGCGTGAAAACCATCCCTGTGCATACCGCGCAGGAAATGTTTGATGCTTGTCAAATCCACTTCCCATCCGCAAACAAGGCCATCCTCGCAGCAGCCGTTGCCGATTACAAACCCAAAACCGTCGCCTCCAAAAAAATTAAAAAATCGGAGGCCGAAATGAACATCGAACTCGACAAAACCATCGATATCGCCGCCAGCCTCGGTCGGCTAAAACAAACCGGCCAACACATCATCGGTTTTGCCCTCGAAACCGACCAGGAACTGGAACATGCGCAAATCAAGCTTCAACGCAAAAACTTCGACTTCATCGTTCTCAATTCGCTCAATGATCCCGGCGCTGGTTTCGGACATGATACCAATAAGGTTACGCTGCTGTTCCGAAATGGACAAATAAAACCCTTCCCGCTGGCCACAAAAACCGAAGTAGCCCGCATCCTGGTAGATGAAATCGTGCAACTTTAAAGAAGATGCAACCTTTTTCTCCCAGTTTGCACCTTAACCTAGTACCTTCTTTATCGCTATTTAAATTTTTTTCCACATGCGCCCGTTTTTTGTACTGCTTCTGCTGTGCTGGATGTTCGGATCCATTCAATTGATGGCCCAAGGCGAACTCAATGCCACCGTTAAGGTAAATACGCCAACCCTCCAAAAAAATGATCGCCGGGTTTTTGATCAACTCGAATCATCCCTGCGCGAATTCATCAACAATACCAAATGGTCGCAAGACGCTTTCGAACCAGAAGAGCGCATCAATTGCAGCTTTATAATAACGGTAAGCGAAGAACTCGACAACAATGCTTTTAAAGGGGAAATTGCCATCCAGTCTACCCGCCGAATATTTGGTTCAGGCTACGACTCTCCCCTGCTTTCCCACCTCGATAAGGAATTTCAATTTACCTACGAGCAAAATCAACCCATCGAGTTCCAACCCGATGCTGCCGATAACCAAAATTTGGCAGCAATAATGGCATTTTATGCCTATATTATCCTGGCCATGGATTATGATTCTTTCTCCCTCTACGGTGGAGACCCCTTCCTGAGCCTGGCCCAAAACCTGGTCACCAACATTCAAAATTCCAGCACCAACAATACCCCAGGCTGGCGACCAACATCCAACGATAAAAATCGCAGCCGATTCTGGATGATTGAAAACCTCACCAGCGCACGCGTAAAACCCTATCGCGCTGCCATGTATACTTACTACCGAAAAGGGCTAGACATGCTTTCTATTAACATGGATCAGGCCAAAACCAACGTTTTTAACGCGCTCGAAGAAGTAGACAAGGTAAATTCAGCTTACTTTAATTCTATGATCATTCAAATGTTTGCCAACGCAAAACGCGACGAAGTCGTAGAAATGTGGAAAATAGGCTCCAAAGATCAAAGAGAACGCATCATGCAAATTATGACCAAAATGGACCCCGCCAATGGTGGACGGTACCGCGAAATTGGAGGCTGATTTAAAAACAACAGCAAGACAATAAGATTCCTTTTTATACAAAATCCTGATTTTCAATTGTTTAAACACCAATCCCTGCACTTATTGCAGTAAAAAACTAAAATACCCGATTTGCTTCCGTAGCTTTGCCCTAACTGCGGAAGCATTTTTTTGTTTGAATTGGGCAATTCAGTCCCCAATCTTTTATTTTCATCAATTTTCCAATAGAAATGATCGTTCAAATCAGCCTTTTTTTGCTGAGTCTTTCACTCCTGATCGTGTTGCATGAAATGGGCCACTTTTTCCCGGCCAAATGGTTCAAAACGCGCGTTGAAAAATTTTACTTGTTTTTTGACTTTGCCCCTTTTCATTCATTGTGGAAAGTACAAAAAGGTGAAACTGAATATGGTATCGGCTGGTTGCCGCTCGGAGGTTATGTTAAAATTTCGGGCATGGTCGACGAAAGTATGGACACCGAGGCGCTCAAACAACCCCCGCAACCCTGGGAATTCCGCTCCAAACCAGCCTGGCAACGTCTCATCATTATGATTGGCGGTGTTACCGTCAATTTTATCCTGGGCTTCTTCATTTTTGGTATGCTGCTTTGGACTTATGGCGAAGAATACATCCCGACGCGCGCACTCACCTACGGCATGCAGGTTGATTCAGTGCTGATGACTCAAGGCATTCAAAACGGAGATTTAATAACCAAAGTGGGCGATAAATCGTTTGACCGACTCGATCCGATGGTGTTGGTTAAGGAGATTGCACTCAACAATGCCCGCACTATAACCCTCGAACGCGCCGGACAAACCCTTACTTTGCCCATTAGCCCCGATTTTGGGACCAAACTGACCAGCGGCGAAGTGCAGAAGAAAATGCTGCTCCTTCCCCGTGTCCCCTTCGAAGTAGCCGATTTGCAGGCCGGAAAACCGGCAGAAAAAGCCGGAATTAAAAAAGGCGATGTCATCATCGGTATGAATGACACACCCATCCATTTTTATGAAGATTTCCCCCAAATCGCCAACCAAAATAAAGGAAAACCTGTAACAATTAAAGTTTTGCGCGGCGCCGATACCCTCACCCTAAACCTTACCCTTATGGAAAAAGGTACGCTCGGGGTGGCCCGCGAAATGAAACGCTTTTTCCATACCGAACGCCAGAAATACAGTCTGGCAGAAGCAATACCCGCCGGTGTCGACAAAGGAATCCGTTTCCTCAACGATCAACTGAAAGCATTTGGACAAATGTTTAGAGGTAAAATATCGGCAAAAGACAATCTGGGTAGCATCATCAGCATCGGCAACATGTACCCAACCTCCTGGGATTGGGAAGCATTCTGGAACATAACCGCCTCCCTGAGCATCATTTTGGCCTTTATGAACCTCCTGCCCATACCTGCACTCGACGGCGGTTATGTGGTATTTCTCATTTGGGAAGTAATTACACGCCGCCGGGTAAGCGACCAATTTATGGAAAAAGCCGTAACCGTGGGCTTTTTTCTGCTCCTCGGTTTGATGATTTTCGCATTCAGCCTGGATATCTGGCGACACTTGATTGCGCGTTTCTTCTGATTTTGAGCGCTTGTACTTCAAGTTGCCAGGCTTTGTCCATAACAACTTTATAAATCATGATAAATCAGCGAAATCAATCCTGATTTATCCGAAAATCCTGTGAATTCTGGCGTAAATTCTCAAAAAAGATGAATTATTTCGAGTTTTACAGCATTCCCATGTCGCTATCACCCGATCATGACCTGCTGCGCAAAACCTATTATGCTTTCAGCAAAAAATTTCATCCCGACTTCCATACCCAGGCTAATGCGGCAGAACAGGAAGAAATGCTCGAATTGGCTTCGCAAAACAATGCAGCATTTAAAACCCTTTCCGAACCCGATTTGTGTATGCGCTATGTGCTCGAACTCCATGGCTTGCTGGGTTCGGAGGAAAACCAGGCCGCACTTCCACCCGCGTTTCTCCTGGAAATGATGGACTTGAATGAAGCCCTCATGGAACTGGAGTTCAACTTTGATGCAGATCGATTCCAAAAAACAGAAAAACAGGCAACAGAAATCCTGCAAAACTTGCATAAATCAATAGAATCTGACCTGAAAATCGACTTGAACGGGCCGGATGGACAAGAAGCACTAAAAAAAATAAGAGATTTTTATTTAAAAAAACGATACCTCTTGCGCATTCAGGAAAACCTTCGTAAATTTGCGTCCGCTTAAGAAAAGAGGTGGTTTTATAAAAATTGCCTAATTGCGGGAATGGCGGAATGGTAGACGCGTTGGTCTCAAACACCAATATCTTCACGGATGTGCGAGTTCGAGTCTCGCTTCCCGCACACAACATAAAACGCCGTGTAAAAACAGTTCGCTGTTTTACACGGCGATTTTATTTTCACCCCTTTCCGGTTAATTAGGCCTGATATTTGTTTGTAATATCTCCAATTCGACCACATTTCTATACCAAAATGTATTGGCACATGAATGCACGCTTTTTTCTAATCATGTTCGTTTGCGCCTCCTTTAATTTAAAGGGCCAACAAAGCAATCCACCTGCTGACATTCGCAGCAACCTTAAAACATTGAGCGACAACGAAAAACTCAAATTGCTCGAATACATGCGCCACATGGGCGCCAACCTCGACAAAGAGGTGCAGCATACGTATGAACAACTCAACAACGAAAAAAGAAGCCGCGCCTTGCTGTACATTGAAATGCAAAAAACAGGCGTAGATGCAATTACCGACCGCACAACCGTCAAATTCACCCGAGATACCGTCAATTTTGGCGAAATTGAAGAAGGTATCGTGATTCTGGATACTTTTCAGTTTACCAATACCGGAAAAGCGCCTTATATCATCAAAGAGGTTAAAAGCAGTTGCGACTGTACCGTACTGAAACGACCCGACTACCCGGTTATGCCCGGCGAAACCAGTACCCTGCGCGTTGAATTCGACAGCAACGGAAAAGCCGGCAGCTCGCAACCCGGCGTAATTATTTACGACAACTCCATTCCAAACGGCCGGAATATTGTATATCTCAAAGGCTCCGTAGTTCCCCGCAGGAAGCCCAAACGCCCGGGCGGAAAGTAACAAAGCCCAAAAAATCTTGTAAAAAAGGGCGCCTTCAATTTCATCTGCGCCCTTTTTTTGGAATATCCTGGCAAATCCGTATAGAAAAAACCAGGGCCAGTAGGGTATTTACAACTACATTGTTGTAATTTTGCTTGCAGTCTGTTGGGCGTTTGTAACGCCCGGTCTAGCCTGTTTACCTATTCTAAATTCCCAAAAAGGCAATATGCGCAACGAAATTCTGTTGGTTAAGGCCCGACCAGTACTTAACCTCGAAACCACTGAAAGTACTCCCATTGAGGCATTCCAAAATAGCTGCTTGCGGCCGATCGCCAAAATGCAACACCAACTTCTACTCGAAGTTTTTCTGGAAAGCATTGAAAAGACCAAGGACAAATACCTCCGATTGTCACCCGAACAACGCGCACCCTGGATCGCCGACTGCATTTTGCTCGACTTGCAGCTTCGCCATGTTTTGCTGGGCCTGATCATCGGCCAGTTTACCCTCGAAGAATATCGATTTTTTCGCACCCAAAAACCGGAAATTACCCGTCGGATGTTGCGCCTCATCATGCAACGCATCCAGTCTGCAGAGGCCGAATTATACAATCGTATTTCAAACGGCTTACAGATGAATATTTGACAATTCGCTGCATGAATAGTGATCCAGGTTTTGTGCTTGAAAATCTGGATAAACCATTATATACTTTACACCGCCAGATTTTGTGCATAACGATCTTTATAAATCATTATAAATCATCGTAATCCATCCTGATTTATCCACAATACCCTTCAAATTCTGGTTAAAATTCCAAATCCGGGACAGGCTTTTGCAATATTAAGATGATTTTGAGCCTTTTAAAAATATGATTTCATAATATTAAAAGGAATTTCTAAACAGATCAGTCGCTAATTCCAGTCGTAATGGAATCGGAATGCACAAAATTTGTTGGCATTAAGTAAAAAAAGCCGAAGAAAGCGCTCGGTATGAACCAACTGGAGAGAAGAAGAATCCCGGCAGCCGACAGGCCTTTGCCCGTGTTTTCAATTGGTTCTTCCCGTGTGTGAATTGGGTGTTTCTAGAACTCGGACTGCCGGGAAAAATTCATACAGGTAGCACAAAAGTAACTTAATTCCTGGAAAATCAAAGTCTAATCCGCCTATTTTCAAAATAAAATCCCAATTTTAGCGGAAACCTGAGGCTTTATGCGACTTTTGTTCCAGAAAACAAGCTCGGCATTAACAAAATAATTACAAACCACCGGGTTTTTAATGTCTGTGTACAGCAACCGTTTGAGGAGGTAGGCGGGCCAATTTCATCGCTTTATTACAGAAAATAACCCCCGCACTTCTGGGTTTGAAGCCTTTCAAATGAACCTGTATCCCATCGTATTGACGTGCTATTCCAGGATTCGCCGGATTTTGTGGATAAACCAGGATGGATTTCGCTGATTTATAATGATTTATAAAGATCGTTTTGCGCAAAATCTGGCAGCCTAAAGTATACCAGGGTTCGCCGGAAAGGCTGTATGAATGGCACTGCCAAGCCCCGAACAGCCATAATGAAAGCAAGAGTCCATGCTTAAAAACGGGCCGAAGGAAGATTAAAAAGGGAATGGCGACAACTTCATATTTTATTAACAAAATTAACAGGCCTCAATATTTCCCCGAACAAGCAAATTCCCGTATCTTTGCAGCTTGAATGCATCCCGCATTAAATAATTATTAAATTCTGCGTGTTCGAGAAAAACAAGAATTTTATTTTAAATT
Organism: Bacteroidota bacterium; assembly: GCA_018969455.1. GTDB lineage: Bacteria > Bacteroidota > Bacteroidia > Chitinophagales > Saprospiraceae > M3007. The sequence continues at coordinate 17,334 of JAGWYI010000014.1, forward strand.
AATGTTTTTTTCTTGACTGCGCCAAACAATCTTTTATGACGAATATAAGAAATGTTGCCATTATTGCCCACGTTGACCATGGTAAAACCACCCTGGTAGATAAGATCATCCACACAGGAAAGATCTTCAAGGAACATGAGGTTACCGGCGAATTGATCATGGACAACAACGACCTGGAAAGGGAGCGCGGGATTACCATTCTTGCAAAAAATGTTTCCATCACTTATAAGGGTTACAAAATCAATGTGATTGACACGCCGGGCCACGCCGACTTTGGTGGTGAGGTAGAACGTGTATTGAACATGGCCGACGGGGTTTTGTTGCTTGTAGACGCTTTTGAAGGCCCGATGCCGCAAACCCGTTTTGTATTGCAAAAAGCCCTTGAAATGGGTAAAAAAGCCGTTGTGGTAATCAACAAGGTCGACAAACCCAATTGCAACCCCGATTGGGCGCACGAACAGGTATTCGATTTGATGTGCTCACTCGACGCAACCGAAGAACAACTCGAATTTCCGGTTATTTACGGCTCGGCTAAAAACGGCTGGATGGGCCACGACTGGAAAAATCCGACGGAAGACATTACTACCCTGCTTGACGATATTATTAAGCATATCCCGGAACCAAAAATTTCAGAAGGCACCCTGCAAATGCTGGTGACTTCGCTGGATTATTCCAACTTCATCGGCCGGATTGCAGTGGGCCGATTGACCCGCGGCAAATTGGTAGCCGGCATGTCGGTTTCCCTTTGCAAAAAAGACGGAACCATTCAAAAACACCGCGTTAAACAGATTTTTGTTTTTGACGGTTTGGCAAAAAAAGAAGCCAAAGAGGTTTTTGCAGGCGATATCTGCGCCGTAGTTGGGGTGGAAGGTTTTGAAATTGGCGATACCATTGCCGACAACGAAAATCCCGAACCGCTCGATCCCATCGCAATCGATGAGCCAACCATGAGCATGACCTTTACCATCAACGACTCGCCGTTTTTTGGACAGGAAGGCAAATTTGTTACCAGCCGCCACGTACGCGAACGCCTGGAAAAAGAGCTGGAGAAAAACCTCGCCATGCGCATGGAAGAAACCGGCAGCGCCGACTCTTTTATGGTTTTTGGTCGCGGTGTATTGCACCTCGCCGTATTGATCGAAACCATGCGCCGGGAAGGATATGAAGTGCAAATTGGCCAGCCTCGCGTAATCGTTCGCGAAATTAACGGGGCCAAACACGAACCCATTGAGGAACTTACCATCGATGTACCTGAAGAGTCATCCGGTAAATGCATAGAATTGGTAACGCGTCGAAAAGGCGTGATGAAAAGCATGGAGCCTAAAAACGATCGCTTCATCCTGCGCTTCGAAATCCCGTCGCGCGGCATTATTGGCCTGCGCTCCAATGTGTTAACCGCTACGCAGGGCGAAGCCATTATGACCCATCGCTTTATGGGCTATGAACCCTGGCGCGGCGATATTCCAGGTCGCCAAAACGGCTCGCTGATCGTAATGGAAACCGGTACAGCAATCGCCTACTCGCTCGATAACTTGCAAGACCGGGGCGTTTTCTTTGTGGAACCCGGCGAAGAAGTATACGAAGGACAGGTAATTGGGGAAAACAACCGCCCGGGCGATCTGGTGATCAATGTAACCAAATCCAAGAAACTCACCAACATGCGCGCTTCCGGATCCGATGACAAGGCATCCTTGCCCCCGCCACGCCGGTTCTCACTCGAAGAAGCGCTCGAATACATCCAGGAAGATGAATACGTAGAGGTAACACCCAAAAACATCCGACTGCGAAAAATTTACCTGAAGGATTTCGAACGCAAAAAATATCAAAAAGAATTCTCTATGGCGTAAACCAAATGCAGGAAATTTTATTCAGTTGTATAGAGTTTGGGAAAGAATTCTATTTTTGCACCCATTTTCGTGCACCCGACTTATCGGCAATTTGAATATTTCCGCATTTTAATGCCATTTTGCGCAGCAACTTGGGGAATTCAAGCTTTATTATTTTGACTTTTCCGCAAATGTCAAACTTTTAACATTGCAGTGGCTGTGTGTACGCGTTAAATGTGCGTCCGGAAAAGACCGGATTTTGCGAAAAAAAACCGTTACACTCATTCATCCATTCGGAATATGCGTACAAAACTTTCGATGTTCAATTTTAATCTGCCTAAGGATCTGATCGCCCAGTATCCGGCGCCCGAACGGGATCAAAGCCGTTTAATGGTAATCGACCGAAAAACGGGCAAAATTGAACATAAAATTTTTAAGGATGTCCTCGGCTATTTCGATGACGGGGATGTCATGATTTTTAACAATACAAAGGTTTTCCCGGCCCGATTGTATGGTCAAAAAGAAAAAACCGGGGCCAAAATTGAGGTTTTTTTGCTTCGTGAACTCAATCATGATGCTCGTCTGTGGGACGTACTGGTTGATCCGGCCCGAAAAATTCGGGTAGGAAACAAACTGTACTTTGAAGACGAAAACGGCAATGATGCCCTGGTAGCCGAAGTGGTAGACAATACGACTTCGCGTGGAAGAACCATTCGCTTTTTGTTTGACGGACCCGAGGAAGATTTCCAGCGCGAACTTCAACGCCTGGGTAACACGCCCCTGCCTTCTTACATCGAACGGGAACCCGAAGAACTGGATCGGGAACGGTATCAAACCATCTTCGCAAAAGAAATAGGTGCTGTTGCAGCGCCCACTGCAGGGCTTCACTTCAGCCGCGAATTGATGAAGCGACTGGAACTTAAAGGCATCCATTTTGCCGAACTGACCCTCCACATTGGCCTCGGTACCTTTCGAACCATCGATGTGGAAGACCTGTCAAAACACAAAATGGAGGCAGAATATTTTCGTATCGGCCCTCAAGCCGCTGAAACGGTTAACAAAGGCCTGCAGGAGAATAAAAAAATATGCGCCATCGGCACTACGGTCATGCGTGCCATCGAAACCGGCGTTTCAGCCGAACATTTACTCAAACCGGTGGAAGGCTGGACCAATAAATTCATTTATCCGCCGTTTGATTTTAGTATTGCCAATTCCATGGTGACCAATTTCCACCTGCCCAAATCCAGCTTGCTTATTATGGTGGCTGCTTTTGGTGGGTTTGAACTGGTTATGGATGCATATCACGAGGCAATTAAGGAGAAATACCGCTTTTTTAGCTATGGCGATGCCATGATGATCCTGTAAATGCCAAAACCAAAAACACAATCAAAACCTTTAACAAAAACATACCTTTTTAATATGTACTGGACGCTCGAATTGGCCTCCCACCTCGAAGAAGCTCCCTGGCCTGCTACCAAAGATGAACTCATCGACTATGCCATCCGCTCCGGTTCGCCCGCAGAAGTGATTAGCAATCTGGAAGAACTGGAAGATGATGGTGAATTGTTTGAAGGAATTGAA
>JAGWYI010000483.1 GCA_018969455.1 Bacteroidota bacterium
CCGGAAGCCAAATGGCCGCAAGTCAGGACCAGAATTCGGGTTCTACCAATAATGCAATTGACGTGCAGGCAACCACCCTGGCTTTCGTACAAAATACCAGCAATGCAAATGTTGGTGCTGCTATGTCGCCAAGCCCCACGGTAAGCGCCAACGATGCCAATGGAAACCGCGACCTGGGTTATGTTACTGCTATTTCAATGACCTCTACTGGAACACTTACCGGTTCACCGGTTTCTGCTACACCAAGCTCTGGTTTGGCTACCTTTAGTACCCTGACGCATACTGCTGCTGGTACAGGACTGATTTTAACAGCGGCTTCTGGGATCTTGAGCAATGCAACCAGTAATACCTTTACGATCAATGATGTAACCCTTGCGAGTGACTATTTTAGAAGTAACGCAACAGGCACTTGGGCAACGGCTGCGAACTGGCAGTCTTCGCATGATAATTCCACTTGGATCACGGCAACCTTGTCGCCGACTTCTTCGGCCAATACGATTACCATCCAAAGCGGAAATGTAATTACAATTAGTGTAAGTGTAACGATTGACCAAGTTGTTGTTAGCGGAACCCTTAACTGTGGTGTAGCTGCAATTCCTGTTAGCAACGGTACAGGGGATGATATCATTGTACAAAGCGGAGGCGTATTGATTTACAGTGTTAGTAGCGGCACTCCAAGCTTTGCAACAAATGCTACGGTTCGGGTTAATTCGGGCGGTATTTTAAGGGTTCAAGCTGGCGGGATGACTGCTAATGGAGCCGGTGTTAATAATGGAACAACCCATTTTTATGATGATGGCGCTTATTTGGAATACGACGTATCAACTAACTTTTCCGCGAGTGGCGTTACTTATTTCCCTGGTCAAGGCGCAAGTTCTGTTCCAACATTTAGGGTGACAAGTACTTTTGCGGGATCAAATATAGGCGGAAGCAGTAATACAATTATCAATGGTTTGTTTGAAAGCAATGCCAGCTTTACATTCACTGGATCAGGAACAAAAACTTTTAGAAATGGCATTTCAGGAACAGGCAATTTGGATCAAAATGGTGCTGGGCAATTTATCATAAACGGCGCTTCAGCTGTTTTAAGCGGTGGTTCTCTTACGTTAAGCTCAAGCGGTCTTTCAGTAAACAGCTCTGCAAACATTACTGCAAGTAAGGTAATAGCAGGAACCGGCCCACTATCTAAGCAAGGATCTGGCACCTTGACACTTTCAGGTGCAAATACCTATACAGGTGGTACAACCATATCTGCAGGTACAGTAGAATTAGGGGCCGCAAACGTATTGGCAAATACAGGTGCTATTATTCTGGCTGGAGGCACCCTTAGTACGGGTTCAGGCACCGGCAATAATGAAACCGTTGGCACCCTGCAACTTACTTCAAGTTCTACCATTGCCTTAGGTACTGGTGTTCATACACTTACTTTTGCAAATAGCAGCGGCGTAAGCTGGACGGCAGGACAAACCCTAACAATTACGGGCTGGACCGGTACAGCGGGTGCGTCTGGAACCGCGGGTAAAATTGTAGTAGGTGCAAGCGGCTTAACTGCGGCTCAGTTGGCACAGGTTACTTTCTCTGGATACTCCGCAGGGGCTGCCATTCTTTCAGGTGAACTAGTGCCAGTAGGCCCTTCTATCGCCATTTCAGCCGCTCACCCCGCCACAAGCAATTACGCGCTAGGAAGCACAAACAATATTGTTGCCGGTTTTAAACTGGATGTTACTGTAGCTGCCGCAACATTAACAGGAGTCACGGTAACAACTTCTGGCACTTACCAGATTGGCGACATTCAAACAAGTGGATTCAGATTTTGGATTAACTCAACTAACAGTTTGAGCGGAGCATCACAATTGGGTAATGACCAAGCAGTTGTGTCATCTGGCCAATCGGTTGGAGTGAGTGGTTTAAGTCAGGTAATTACTGCAGGAACTACCCAATATGTTTTGTTTACGGCTGATATTGCTGCAAACGCGGTAAATGGTCGTACAATTGGAGTCACTGCTACACCAAATACGAACTTCTCCTTCATTTCGGGTACAAAATCAGGTTCTGCTGGCGCCAGTAACTTATCCTCCCTCCCCATCCGCCTCATCTCCTTCCAGGCACAAGCCCAGGGTCGCTCAACCCTGCTGAAATGGGCCACCGCTACCGAGGAAAACAACCGCTTCTTCTCCATCGAACGTTCCAGCAATGGCATCGATTTCCGCGAAATCGGTAAGGTAGACGGCGCAGGCGATTCCTACGAAGTGCGCAACTATGCCTTCACCGACGAAAACCCGCTCGCAGGAATCAACTACTACCGCCTGAAGCAGACAGATTTTGACAGCCATTTCTCGTACAGCCCGGTAGAAAGTGTTACCTTTGAAGCGAAAGGTGGTTTGCGCCTGGCGCCTACACCGGTGCAAAACCAGCTCCGCGTGGAACTGGACGATTGCTGCCCGGAAAACGCCAACTGGCAGGTGTATGACTTCACCGGTCGCTTGGTTCTGAGCGGTAAAGTGCAGGCTGAAACGCCGGTGTTCAACCTGGATGTGGAAAATCTGTTGCCTGGCAATTATGTTTTGCGCGTAAGCAGCGGCCAAACTACCCTGACCAAGCAATTCCAAAAATAATAGTCCATATTGTAATCCCCGCTTCATCGGAAGACAAACACTACCTCACTATTTGAATTGCACAAAGCCCTTCTGTCAGGAATGATAGAAGGGCTTTTTACATATGTACGACATCTCCGAAGTCGGTGGTGGCCCGGTTTGGATCATTACACGGTGACCGCAGACAATTGTGAAAGTTGCGGGTGCGCATTTAAACCCCGATACCATCGGCGTATTTTTTTAAAAAAAACACAAAATATTTTATTTAACCAACAATTTGTTTTAATTTTACTGTGCTAAATTAAAACTTGCCATGAATCAGGATATACAGGAACATTTTCAAAACATCCGGGAAATTATTCGAGCGGGAAGGACCGGAGCGTTGAAAGCGGTAAATGCTTATGCGCTTTCTTCTTATTGGCATGTGGGCGCCTACCTTTCTCAACGCTTAACTGAGAACACATATGGGAAAAACGTCGTTTCTCAACTCGCAGACTGGCTTAAACAACAAGATCCCTTACTAAAAGGGTTTGACTGGCGTAGTTTATATCGAATGCGCACGTTTTATGAAAAGTGGCATAATATGGATTGGTCCTATTTACAATCCAATAAACTTATTGGTAATCAAAGCGATGAACGTTTGGATACATTTGAAAAGATTTTGGGGTTGTCAACCCCAAAATCTTTTCAAATGCCAGGAATCCTCACACGACTGTCTTGGACACATCACATCGAAATTTTACGTGGTACTCAATCGGATGAAGAAATGTTATTTTATTGTAACTATTTAGCCCTCGAAGAGGGCTGCTATTAGAGTTGGGCCGTTTAGGCCAGAAAATCATAA
>JAGWYI010000484.1 GCA_018969455.1 Bacteroidota bacterium
TTCCCGAGCCTGTCACACCGGCGCCCGAACCTGATCCAGCGCCAGAACCCAAAGCGCTACATCCGGCATTGGCGGAGGAAACCCGCAGTTATGCCTACATGGGCGACAAAGCGGCTGAAAAAGGCGATTATTTGTTTGCCAAATATTGCTGGGATCGCGTGATTGAACTGGATCCCGATTATCCGGGCATGTACCGCAAACTTGCTCTGATGACCCACGAGCATTTGCGCGACTATCGCGAAACCACCCAAATGTATCTGCATCAAGCCCTTACGGTCAGCCCCGGAGATCCGGAGATATTAATGGCAATGGCCGAAAATGCGCATCAAAACGGGCAATTAAGCGCAGCCGAAACGTATTACTTACAAGCCATTGCCGCCGATGCAGCCTTACGCACGCCCGATCGGGATGCCTATTTTTTATCGACGCCCCGGGAAATGTCCAATCCTGTGGTTCCGGATGCACCGGAAGCCTTGTCTACCTTGGAATCAAATGCCGGGCCTGAATTAATGTCAGCGCCGGAAGGAATGTCCCATATAGAGCCATCAGAACCGGAATTAATAAATATCCCGGTTGAGACGCCTCTTTTGGATGAAGGCCCCCATCCTGTCATCACAGAAGCGGCAATACAGGAGGAACTCCCATCGGAAACATTGCCAATTGAATCAGAAACGGCTGAAATACAGCCGGTTCTGGACGTTCCGGCCAAGCCCAAAGGTCAATTAACGGTGCTGATTACGGGGGCGAGTTCGGGGATTGGATTGGCGACCGCCACCGTTTTTGCCGAAAACGGACACCGCGTGCTGCTCACAGGCCGCCGGGCCGAGCGCCTGGATCACTTGAAGCAACAATTGGAATCGGAATTCAACGCATCGGTATATACCCTTCCTTTCGATGTACGCGATCAGCAGGCCGTGGAAACGGTGCTGTCGGACCTGCCGGCCGAATGGCAGGAGATTGATGTATTGATCAACAATGCAGGATTGGCGAAAGGACTGGCGCCCATCCACGAGGGGAGTCTGGAGCATTGGGAAACCATGATTGATACCAACTTGAAAGGCTTGTTGTACGTCACCCGTGCCATTGCACCCGGGATGGTAAAGCGGGGCAAAGGCCATATCATCAACCTGGGTTCCAGCGCGGGCAAGGAAACGTATCCAAACGGGAACGTATATTGCGCGACCAAATTTGCGGTGGATGCCCTTACCAAAGCCATGCGCATGGATTTATATACCCACAACATTCGGGTAAGCCAGGTGAGCCCGGGGCATGTGGAGGAGACTGAATTTGCGATTACCCGTTTTGACGGCGACGCTGAAAAAGCCAATATATACCAGGGTTTTCAGCCCCTAAAAGCCCGGGATGTGGCCGAAACCATTTTTTTCATTGCAACCCGCCCGGCCCATGTGAACATCCAGGACATTTGGCTGTTTTCAAGCCAGCAGGCCAGTTCGATGCTGATTGATCGGTCGGGACGTTAGTTGGTGATGTATACTTTACGCCGCCAAATTTCGTGCACGAGGGTCTTTATAAATCATTATATATCAGTGAAATACATCCGGGTTTAGCCTTAAAAGCCGGCGCATCCTTGTAGATTTTAGAGCGCTTTATACCGATGCTTGAAATTTATGCGTATTTGAGGTGGTAGACAGCAAGACAGTCTGCCCATGTTATCGTTTTTATACCGGTTTGCTGCGTAGCGCCGCCGCATTTTCCCCTGGCATCATGTGAAAGAATTTTAAATTCTGTCGACGCTTAAAAATTTAGGGCTCCTTGTATCTTGCAGCATTCAAAATATAGACCTTTTTTGCAGCGCTCCTTGCAAAAAGGGCATATTCGTAAAAAACATTTAAAACCATGAACGAAACGATTGACCAACCACAACAAGCCCTGTCGGCCCGTGCTGCCCGGCAACTGGCGACAACCACCAAATCGGCCCCTCAAATGGGGTCCATCACACCCAGATGGCTGCTTAAACTGCTTCCCTGGGTACAAGTAAATTCCGGTACCTACCGGGTGAATCGCAGAAAAGTAATCGTTAAGCCGGAAGTTAAAGTGCGCTTTAACCTGGTAGACGGAAAAGTTAGCATTGCACCGGACCAACTGGCACAACTGAATTTGTTTCACGGCGTATCAACCCCTTTATTGGAACAAATCGTCGGAATGTTTACGGAACAGCAATACGCCATGGGCGATCATGTCATCAAGGAGGGCGAACCCGGCGATACCTTTTTCCTGATTGCCAGCGGCAAGGTTGAAATCAACCAACATGGCCCCCACGGCGAAAAACTGGTGCTGGATGTTTCCGGCAGCGGCGATTATGTGGGTGAAATGGCTTTGTTAGACAAATCCCCGCGTACTGCCAATGTCGTGGCACTGGTACCCACCACGGCCCTGACCCTGAAACGCAGCCAGTTCCTGGAACTTATGGAAGCCTCGCCCTTGCTGCGGGAAAATGTGGAAGCTGCCATCCAGCTGCGCATCGCACAACGCAAAACCATCAATGAAGCCGGTGAAAATGTGGCGTATGTGGAAACCAATTACGAGGGAGAACAACGGACGATAGAGTCTACCTTTATCGACTATGAAGAAAATCCGCGCGAATTTCCCATGAGCGTGGTGCAGGCCATCCTTAAAGTGCATACCCGGATTGCCGAGATCTACAATGATCCGATGAATCAGGTGGAAGAACAAATGCGCCTGATGATTGAAGAACTGAAAGAAAGGCAGGAATACGAAATAATCAACAACCCGAGTTTCGGGCTTTTGTCCCAGATTTCGCCTTCCATGCGCATTCAGCCGCGTTTGGGCTCTCCGACACCGGACGATATGGACCAGCTGTTGTCGCTGGTTTGGAAAAAACCGGCTTTTTTCCTGGCCCACCCGAAAGCAATTGCCGCTTTTGGCCGCGAATGTACCCGGCGTGGTGTACCGCCACCAACCGTTAATATATTCGGTTCGCCGTTCATTACCTGGAGGGGGGTACCCGTGATTCCTTGCAACAAACTGCTGATTGGCGACGGCATGAACGGGCTGGCGCCCGGCACCACCAACATCCTGCTGATGCGCGTTGGCGAAAAGGAACAAGGCGTTGTCGGCTTGCATCAAACCGGCATTCCGAATGAAAAGGTTCCAAGTCTCAGCGTGATGTACAATGGCGTTACACCGGAGGCCCATGCGATGTACCTCATGACCTTATACTTCTCCTGCGCCGTGTTGACAGAAGACGCCATTGCGGTCATGGAAAACGTTCAAGTGCGGAATTATTACGATTACAATAAATAAATCCACCCTCCTTATTCATGATCGTAAATCATTCCAGCTATGTACACACCAGCGCCGGATTCAAGTAAAATTGTTTCCCAAAAAATGGACTGGCAAGTGGCGCCTGAAGGTTTTTTGGGGGTGGATATCGTCAGCCAATTGGCCAACAAGA
>JAGWYI010000485.1 GCA_018969455.1 Bacteroidota bacterium
GAAGGTCGATCTCCCATTGGTTTTTCCCAACCGTTTCATCCAAAGCTTCCCGTACTTTTTCAACACAGGCTGCGCATTTTATGTTGGTTTTAAAAACTTGATGTGCCATTTGTCTGTATTTTAATTTTTTTCAGGTTCCAGGCCCGCGCCAAAAATTACCCGAACAAAATTAAGCATCCAATTGCTATTCGCCGCTGTTTTTAATCAGCTTGGCGCTATACATGTGGTCATTGCTTCGCATGCTAACCACATAAAATCCGGGGCGAAGTGTGTGCAGATCCAGGCGAATCCGATTCTGATCGACCTCAAATGTAAGCGGTTGACGCAGGCCTTGCACATTCCATACTTCTACAGATTGAATGTTTTCCTGCTCCGGAACTTCAATCCATGTTTCATCTACAGCCGGGTTGGGGCTGAACTTCAAGGAATTGGTGGTGGGCTCTAAATCGGCCAAAACAATAGGATCGAACTTGGTTCCGCTGTTCAGAATCTCTTTGGTTTGGGTATTTTGTACAAAAACCAGAGCATAAATTTCGTCGGCATTCCAGCTGGGATCGAGGTTAATGGAAAAGATATTGTCTACATGCTGGCCTTTTGTTGCAGGGGTAAAAGCCAGACCATCAATGCTCGGAAGCATTTTGCGGAACACATCATGGTGTACGGTTTCGCCATTCGGGGCATTGTAGTTGATGGTTTTTTCGACGATGGCAACAAACAATTTATAGGATCCTGCCGGAATATCCCCCAGGCTATAGGACTGAACATTGATGTTGCGATTGATTCCTGCGGTGGTTTCATTCACCTTGATGTACAACGGACTGGTTTGGTTGAGCTGCGCCTGAAGGGTACTTGCCGATAACAGCGGGGTGCTGATCGCCTGCAAATTCCCGTTGATGGCCAGAGAGGGGCTGCCTACAATGCCATAATAATTGGCACGGCTGTTATTCTCGGTGGTGTTGGCCAAATAAAACTTGCAGGTATTGTACGGAACCGGCGGATGAATGGAAATGTGATGTACATCCGAAGGGTACTGATTAATCAAATTATAAAATGCCGGATTTTTGTTGGCGCAAATGGGGCATTTGGTGTTGGTAAAATGTTCCAACATCACGTAACGCTTAGCCGATTGCTGGCCAAAAAGCGATGCAATTACACCCAAAAACAAGACAGAGAGCAAGATTTTTTTCATGTCGATTTTTTTACACAAAAATAAGTCCTTCCTGCATTGCCTATCGTTAAACCGCATCAATTTGTCGGCGCGCAAACTTTTATTGGTCGGATTTTTGTCCGGCTTTACGGAAATTCAATCCGAACTTGTCGGTTCAATTCCATTTTCCAGTAAAATCACCGTAACATTGCGGCTCACTTTTAAAAAACCTTTTCATTCATGTTCCTTTTTGCCATGCCCGATTTTAGCTCCCCTGAATTGTGGATCAGTTTGTTGACGCTGACTTTTCTGGAGATTGTTTTGGGTGTAGATAACATTATTTTTTTGTCGATCATTTCTTCCAAGTTGCCGGAATCTGATCAGCCCAAAGCGCGAAACATCGGCTTGGCCCTTGCCATGTTGCTTCGGATCATCCTGCTTTTCGGACTTACCTGGATCATTGGCATGAAAGATCCCTTGCTTCATATCGACTTTTACCAAATACACGGTGCAATAACCGGACAGGGTTTAATTTTATTTCTGGGCGGCTTGTTTTTGCTTTACAAAGCTACATCTGAAATTCATCACAAATTGGAAAGCCCCAGCGAACAGGACGACCCCGGGGGTAAATCCAAAAAGAATACCTTGAGCGCCACCATCATACAGATTACGCTGATTAATGTTGTATTTTCTTTCGACTCCATTCTCACGGCGGTGGGTATTGCCAATGATTTGATGGTCATGATTTTGGCTGTTATTTTGTCGGTGCTGGTTATGATGTTGTTTTCGGGGCCCGTAAGCAAATTTGTCAATGCGCATCCCACCGTTCAAATGTTGGGGCTGTCCTTTTTAATTCTGATTGGATTCTCCCTGATTGCTGAGGCGGCGCATTTGGGACATTTTACCCAGAGCGAGGTGCCCAAAGGTTATCTGTATTTTGCCATTTTCTTCTCACTTTTTGTTGAAATGCTCAACATCCGGGTAAGAAAAGTACAAAAGCCGGTTCAATTGCATGGTTATGCAGAAACCGCTTCCAAACGCGGTCTGTTGGACGACAATTTGTTAGACAACGAAAAGCAACAGAATTGAGGAAGGGCTAAAAAATCAAAGGCTTCGATCCGAGAAACTGTTTTATACTTTACACCGCCAGATTTTGTGGATAACGATCTTTATAAATCATTATAAATCAGCAAAATCCATGCTGATTTATCCACAAAATCCGGCGAATCCTGGTATATTTTTTCGGCAATAGGACAGGGTTATTCCCTCAAAAACAAGCCTTGCCAGGCGCCAAAATCTATACCTATCATCTATTCCGGAGGTTTTAAAACTGGTTCTTATTTTTTTCCATTCAAATACATTTTCGCCCAGTTGTCGTACATACCCAGCCAGGGCGTAGCATTTCCATCCTGATCGAACAAGGCTTCCCAGGTATTCAGAGGTTCCCAGATGCAGGTTCCTTTGCCGTGTCCTCCCGGCAAACCGAATGTAATGCGGTGAACAGCCTCCTTTTCCTGGGAGTATTCTACTACGATCAGGTCGCGATCAAATCGACGTTCCAGGTCTGACAGATTATCGCGCAAATCGTCGAGGGTGCCATGCCATTTGGGGTAGTAGGAAAGACCAATTGCGTCAAAAGGCACCTTACGATGGGCCATTTGTTCGATGAAAAAGACAGATTCGTGGTTTTGGCCTCCCAGTGCCACATGAAGCAACAAGCGTACATCCGGGCTGACCGATAGCACTGCCGACGATCCGGCAATCAGGAGTTGCGCCAGGCTGTCGAGATGTTGCACACTGCCTTCAGGCCATACCATGCCATGATTGATTTCGTTTCCAATTTGTACCATATCCGGAAGGGCGCCCTGGGCCTGAAGTGCCTGCATGACTTCCCGGGTGTATTTATATAAATCGTCACACATTTGTTCGAAAGTATGACCTTCCCAGGCTGCCGGCTTGTATTGTTTGCCTGGATCGGCCCAATAATCGCTGTAATGAAAATCGAGCAATAGCTTCAATCCTGCTGCTTTCACCCGCTTGGCCATTTGCACGGTGTGGGCAAGGTCACAAAATCCCGATTTTGGGGAATATCCCTTCTCGGTTTTGGGGTTATGAAAAATACGCAATCGTATATAATTGAAGCCGTGAATTTTAAGCAAATCAATGGGGTCTTTTTTCACTCCTTGATCAGTAAAATACTTGTTGCAGGCTTCTATTTCTGGCAAAAATGAAATATCGGCGCCGATCATAGGCTCCACAGAACGCGGGCGTTTGACCGATTCGGGTA
>JAGWYI010000486.1 GCA_018969455.1 Bacteroidota bacterium
GTCTATCTTTTCAAAAATTACCCCAACAGCATTTCCAGATCTGCCCGATCCAATTGCGGCATTTCTTCTCCGCCCCGGAACAGTTCTTTGCCCAGGGCCAATTTGCGCTCCTGCAGGCTGCGGATTTTCTCTTCAATCGTGTCTTTTGCCAAAAAACGCAGGGCTGTAACGGGCCGTTGCTGCCCAATCCGGTGTGCCCGCGCGATGGCCTGCGCTTCTACCGCCGGATTCCACCAGGGGTCGAGGATAAATACGTAATCGGCTGCGGTTAGGTTGAGGCCGACACCGCCTGCTTTGAGGGTCATGAAAAAGGCTTGCACGCTGTGGTCTTCCTGAAAACGTTGCACGGCTTTGGCGCGTTCTTCGCCCGGGGTATCGCCGGTTAGCCAGGCAAACGGGTGTCCATTTTTTTCAAAAACCGCCCGAAATAGGCGCAAATGTTTTTCAAATGAACTGAAAAACAGCACTTTGTGGCCCGATTTGCGCACGGTTTCCCAAAGCGCCAGGACATCCGAAAATTTGCCGCTTTCCCCGCTGTATTCCGCATCTGCCAGGAGTGGATGGTTGGCCAATTGGCGCAAGCGGGTGAGGGCAGCCAAGGCCTGGATGCGGGTTTTGGGATCATCGAACAGGGATAAAATTTCGTTGCGCACGGCCGATTTCAATTGCTCGTATTGCTTCTGTTGTTCGGGGGCCATTTCGGAATAAAACAATTGATCGCTCAAAGCGGGCAATTCGGGGGCAACCTCCTCTTTGGTGCGGCGCATAAAGAAAGGACGCACCCGATTGAACAGGCGCTGCCGGGCTTGCTCATCGTTCTGCTTTTCGATGGGTATCAGAAATTGCGCTTTGAAACTCCGAAAACTCCCCAGGGTATCGGGATTGATAAATTCCATCTGCATCCACAAATCCGACAGGGAATTCTCGATCGGCGTACCGCTCAGGGAAATCTTGTTGTCTGCCTTCAAGTTCAAAATCACTTTCGATACTTCCGATTCCCGGTTTTTTATTTGCTGACTTTCATCTAATATGATGTAATGCCATGCTTGTTTGCCGAGCAATTCGAGGTCGAGCCGGGCAGTGTGGTAGGTGGTAAGCACAACATCGTAGCCTGCCATGGCGCGTGCATCTTTAAGTCTTTTTGAGCCGGTATGGGCATATACAAACAGGCTTGGCGCAAACCGCGCCAGTTCTTTTTGCCAGTTGAATACCAGCGAGGCGGGCAGGATGATCAAGGCCTGTAAAGGCTGTAATTCGGCTCTGTATGTTTGAAACATATCCAATTGGGCGCCTTCGGCATCGCTTTTCTCTTGTCGGGCGGCTCGGGCCGCTTTGGCATGCAGCAACACGGCGATGGTTTGCAGGGTTTTCCCCAAGCCCATATCATCGGCCAGGCAGGCGCCAAAGCCATGGCGGTAATGTCCGATGAGCCATTTTACCCCGCGCAATTGATAGGGTCGCAAGGTGGCTTTCAAATCGGCAGAAGGCTCGAAATCAATGGCATCCGGATCTATCAGGGGCAAGGCCTCTGCCAGTTCACCTTCGGCCAATCCGGCTTCCTGGACCACCGTAAACAGGGATTTGGGCAAACGCAGGCCATCTCCGTTGTCTTGAAGGGCCTTTGCCAATTCGGCGTAGCGGGTCATCCAGGCCGAAGGAATCAGGAAAAATGTTCCATCCGGCAATTTGTAATAAGGGTCGTTGCTCCGAATGTTTGGCACCAGATTTTTAAAAGGGAAAGAAAAGTCGCCTGCCTGCACGGCGCCTTCAATGTCGAACCAGTCGCCCTGCGTGCGCGTACGTACCTGAATTTGGGAAGATAAAAGCGCCAGGGTGCGCCCTTCCGCTTGAGGAGAAACAGGCAGGATGCCCGCTTTTTCCAGGTCCCGACGATGCCGGGACAGCCAATTGAGGGTGCTTTCCAGTCCGGAATCTGCATAATCAGGTACAACGAAGCGTTGATTATCGGAAATGAGGCCTTTTTTTTCTAAAAAATCCAGTTTGTCGGCTTCTGCGGCCTGGTCGCGGCACACCTGATGTACACTGATCTCTTCCGATTCTTCCGAAAAATGCACCGTAGTGATGCGGTCGCGTTTTTCACCTGCCGCAAATACAGCGCCCTGGTATTCAAAAACGACCTTGAGTACCCAACGCTTTTCCAGGATGTTTTCGGAGGGCTCAAGTCGGGTTTGCAACAGTTCCCGAGCCAAAAGCACATCAAATCCATCGGCTTCGATCTGCGTTCGGCTGGCTTTTTTGGCAATAAACTGTTTAAAATAGGTCTTTACCTTGTCGGGCGGGATGTGTACGGCGTCCTTTTTGCGGAAAGGGCGCACCATGTTGCCATTGATGCCGCTGACCCGGAACAAGGCATATCCGATGAGCAGCCAGGCCGGATCGGTGTTGGTGAGGGGAATTACTTGCTGGCTTTGAATGCTCCATTTTTCCTGTTCAGTGCCCAATTGCAGGCGGTAGGTGACACCCTCAGCCGTTTTTTGAAAAAACAAATGCGGAACGAGTTCGTCTTTGGAATAAACAAGCATCACATCCTTGGCCAGGGTACGTCGTTCAACATCCAGTGTAATGGGCAGACGGTTGTGCGCCAGCTCCGACAAAAATGCGTCTAACAGCCGGTGGATATAGCCATCCACGGCGGGTTTCGTGGCAGGATCCTGCAGGAGCTGGGCCAGCGGCGTGGCCGTTTTGGCCTTGGCCGGTTTGAATTTGGCCTCCAGTACTTTGGGCGTCAGTTGTTCTATTTGATCAAACAAACGCTTGAGCAAGGGCGTAAGTGCGATGCTATACGTGGCCAGGGTGGCCGGAATGGCCTTTTGCATCACGTGCGACAAGGCGCCGTTTTTGTCTTCCTGTACAATATTGGCAGAAGGAAGGTATAAGTTTTCCGAAAACGGATACAGGTTAAAAACAACTTGAAACATAGGGGGCGTACTTACGACACTTTTCTGCCTTTCCAGCGGTACTCTTTTGCCAGGATGCTGATGCTCCCGATGGCCGCGATGTAGAAGGTGTGCAGAAAAAAAGAAGGCCAAAAGTACGGCATCAAATGCTTTTGATGGAAGTACATGGCCATTTCACGCAGAAAAAAATAGTCGGAAACGGCTTTGCATAACCCGGCGCCAACAAGCAACCCGGAATAAAGATTCCAGCCAGGATGAAAAAGCCAAACACCCGTTCCGATCAACAGCATCCAGCAAAACAGCCAAACCTGGGCCAAAATGGCCTTGATCTGCCACTCCGGCAGGGATTTGTTCTTGCTGCCCCAACGAATGCGCTGGCGAAAAAAAGCTGTCAGGTCTGCCTGGGCGGCCGTATACACTGCTGCGGGATTTTTCAGATAAACCAAAAGCCCCGGATCAAATGCGGCCACTTTTTGAATTAAAAACATGTCGTCGCCGGAGGCCAGGTGCTCCG
>JAGWYI010000487.1 GCA_018969455.1 Bacteroidota bacterium
TAAAGAAATTTGATCCTGTTTCAAAAGGATGGGTGAATAAAAATTTAGGTTTTAGAGGATCATTTGTGAATCATTTGAGTGGCGATGAGTCGGTTTTATTTGCCCGCGCCGACAGCAGTTTTTTTAAAAGCACAGACGGAGGGAAAAATTGGGATAAATATCCTTTGCATTCCAATTTGTATTCTCCAGTGTTCCAAACCAGCTATTATGTACTTGAGGATACAATTTACATTTCAACGCAAAATGCGGTATTGAAGGCGCCGGTAAACAATGCGATCAAATGGGATACCTTAGCTGCCTTTCCAAATGGTTCAATTGTGGATTTTCATTTATCTGAAAATGCATTTCTCCTAGTTGTTTATCCATCGCCTGGGTTGATTTTATTAGATCCCAAATTGGGTGTTGTCACTTCTGTTCCATACACATTCAATTCTCTATATTATTATAACCAATTCAATCAAATGGATGGCCATCTCGTATTTATTGCCAAACACGGAGATCTGTGGCATAGCCAGGATATGGGCCAAACATGGACTGAGCCGATAATGTCCTTAAATCCATCTGCCCAGCATTACCAGCGCCTGTTTAAAACGGATAAACGTTTTTATTACAACAACAACGACAAGTTGTTTTTGTCGGAAGACAAGGGGCGGAGTTGGATTCAGTTGCCTGCAAACGGTTTACCGAAATCAATTTTCAACACCAGGCAAGTGTTGCAGGATCTGGTGCAGGCAGACAGCCTTCTTTTTGCCGCAATTCCTGGGAAAGGTGTGTTTGTGAGCCACGATTGGGGCTACAATTGGCAATTGTACATGGATGGTTTGGATGAAAACTGGGTGTATGCGCTCGCCTGGCACAAAAAGCAATTATTTGCCGGAACCTTTTACAACAGCGTCTGGCGCAGTAACCTTGAACTGCTGTCTGTTGGGGACGCGGCAGGAAAAGATGCGGATTTGCAATTTTCACCCAACCCCGCCCGCGACCGCATCGTAATTCAATGGTCTGACCTGAAAGGCGGAACCCTCCAAATGATCAACGCCCGCGCCCAACTGGTTTCGGAACAAAAAGTCGCCGATGGCCTGGGCATTTTGGAGGTATCGGTGGGGAATTTACCCGCGGGGACTTATACGATGCAACTGGTGCGCAAGGGAGCTATATTGAGCGGGCAGGCGGTGATTGTGCGGTAAAATTTGGACTAGAACGAAAGGCAAAAGGGCTTTGCGCGGCAATATCTCCGCGCAAAGCCTTATTTTTGTGCTTTCAAACAAATAACACACTGCTCATGTCCCGTGCGATTGCACTTTCCGATATTCATGGTTGCAACCGCACGCTGGTTTCCATGCTCGACCATCTGGCCGTTTCCCAGGCCGACACCTTGTACTTTTTGGGCGATTACGTAGACCGTGGTCCCGATTCGAAAGGGGTGATTGACACCATTTGGCGATTGCAATCGGAAGGTTACCAGGTACATTGCCTGATGGGAAACCACGAAGCCATTACCGTTTATGATTATGAGGCGGCACACATGCAGCGCGGTAAAAGGGTAGGCGAGGCAAACCTTTTAGCCAGTTTTTTTGCCGAAAACATCCTGGAGATACCCGAGGAATACATTAACTGGATGCGGGATCTGCCCTTGTATATTGAGATTCCGGGCTATATTCTGGTCCATGCCGGTTTGAATTTCAAACATCCCGACCCTTTATCCGATGCGGAATCCCTGATCTGGATTCGAAGTTGGTACGAAAGCATCAACCGCGACTGGCTGGGCGACCGGATCATCGTACACGGGCACACACCCATGCCGGTAACGGATGCGAAAGCCATGCTCCATAATCACCTGGAATTGCCGGTGCAGGACATTGATACCGGCGCGGTGTTTTACAACTCCCACGTATTCGGGCAATTGTGTGCATTTGATTTGACGAACCGCGCACTTCATTTCGTTCCAAATATAGAATTTTTGTAACAGGAATGCCTGATCAGAGCATTTTTCTGCGTTGCATCATCCAATAGAGGAAGCCGGTAAAAATGCCGGAAAACAGCACAGTCGCGTAAAACGCCATGGGAGACTCGGGTAGTCCATTGGGAAGATTCATCCCAAGGAAGGAAGAAATCAGGGTAGGCACCATGAGCACCACGGTAATGACCGTAAGCCGATGAATCACCAGGTTCAGGTTGTTGGAAATGATGCTGGAATAGGCATCCATGGTGCCGTTCAAAATGTTGGCGTACACATTGGCCATGGAAAGGGCCTGCGAATTATCGATGATCACATCTTCGAACAAATCGGCCAGATCTTCGTCGCCGTTGATGTGCAGAAAATCGGTCCGTTTCATTTTCATTTTCAACAACTCATTGGCATTGAGTGAGTTGAGGAAGTACACCAGACTTTTTTCGATGGAAAGCAGTTGTTTCAGGTCGGAATTTCGGCTGCTGTTCATGAGTTCTTTCTCGATGCGGTTTCGGCGCAAGTTGAGCGTTTTCAGGCAGGAGAGAAAGTGATACACATTTTGTTCCAGGGTTTGCAGCACAAATCGTTTTTCATCGGCCGGGTTAAAATTCCGCACGTTGTTTTCCAGAAACTTGGCAAGAATGGGCGTTTCAAAAGCCGATATGGTGATTACATGCTCAATGGTCAGGATAATTCCGATGGGCACAGTAATGAAATAGGCCTCGTTTTCTCCTTGTACATTTTTGTTTTTGACCGGTGTATTAATCAGGATAAACCGAATGTCTTCGTCGCGCTCATAGCGGGCGCGTTCGTCGAGATCGAGTGAGTCTGTGAGAAATACGGGGTCAAATCCGAACTGGCGTGCAAATTCTTCCAGCTCATCGGGGGCGAATGGCGGAGTAAGATTAACCCAGCAGCCGGGCTCCGGCTCTGTAAGTTCGACGAGTCGTCGTTTTTCGCGCGTATAATACCGAATCACCGTCCATGATGTAAAGAAGTTAAAAAATGAAGATAGTTTCCATAAACGTCCGACGGGGCAAACTTACGCCTTGAATTTGAGGCATACAACCCTTGCAGATGCTTTTTCTCAAAAAAAAATTTGGGCAGGGAAATAATATTCGGAAGATTGTATTTTTGTTGAAGATTAATGGAATAATATTTTGTAATATTGTATTTACGCTGCTTTCCATTTTTAAAAATGCTAGCTATTTAGTGTTTATTTTGCTTTTTATGGCATAAAGGTGGATAAAATTTTATATCATTGCGTCTTGAATTCCACCAAGGCCCGTTTATTCTGAAAAGCAAGCAATTTAATTTAGGCAATAATTGGCGCCTTAATTTGTTTTTCAGAAAAATTGGATGCGTTAAAAAACGAAGGTTTTTATACCTGGATTCGCCGGATTTTGTGGATAAATCAGGATGGATTTCGCTGATTTATAATGATTTATAAAGATCGTTATGCACAAAA
>JAGWYI010000488.1 GCA_018969455.1 Bacteroidota bacterium
AGGCGCCCGAAGTCGGATTGGGCGCAATCCGCAAATAAGCATCTTGAGACTTGGCCTGATTGGTCGATACCATCAATTCTCCGTTCAATGAAATGGCATCAATGTACAAATTGTTGCCGTAGCCCGATTGGCTGATGATGTGCAGGGTTATAATTTTACCCAAATAATCAGCAAGATCCAACTGAATTTCGCGCCATTCTTCACAACTTTGTGGGGAAAATTCTTCGTATTCGTACAAATTATTTTGTCCAATACCACTGGTGGTAGTGCTGAGCGCTTCTCCGCCGCTCCGAAACAAACTTTTGGTGCTGGCTCCGCAGTCGTCGCTCAACGTTACAAAGAGGGAATCGATAAAGGCATTTCCATCAAAATATGGGGCATAAGCCACATTGAATTTCAATTTGGCCTCACTCAGTTGGGTAAGGTCGAGATTCACCGGAAACAACAGTTCATCCCTTCCATATCCGGAATATACATAATTGTGTACATAATAGGCTGTATTACCACTGGTATCGCAACTTGTCAGACTTATCGGCGCCCAGGTAATATCGCCGTCTGGGTTGATAACAGTAAGCGGGTCAGGTCCATTGCTGAAATCGCATGCAACCGGAAGCGAATTGATGACAACCGGCAAAACTGTTAGCATTTGCGGAACCGTTTTGGTAGAAGAATTGCCAAATTGATCTGTTACAGTGAGCTGCACATCATAAACTCCTGGTTGCTGGTAAGTTACTTTGGGGTTGCGCAGGGAAGAAAATTCCGGTGTTCCTCCAGGAAAATGCCATAACCATTTGGCGCCTTCATGTAAAAGCATCGAATAATCATCAAATTCGAATACCTCTCCCGGACATTCGGTGATGCGTTTGTTTACCATGGGTTGAGCCACAGGCCTGCCCATTTCAAACCAGGGCGCCTCCCAGATGCCTTTTCCGTACGCGCCCAGGCGCAAGCGTCCATCGCGATAAAAGGGACGCAAAATGCAGGTTGCAATTTGTGCGGGCAATCCATCGGCATATTCCTGCCAATCGTTCATGGCTTCGTTGCGGTAATAAATGCTGCGATACGTTGCTACATAAATTCCTCCCTGAGTGCCTCCCTGGCATAAAATATAGGTGATGGTTTGATCACTTAACGCATTGGTTGTGATATTTTTCCAACTCTGACCTCCATCCGCGCTGAAAAACATTTTGGCGTCGTTGCTGCCATCTGGGAAAGCAACCCAAATGCGGTTTTCATTCTCTGGATCTACGCTGAGGAGCATACGCCGGGCATAAGCAGGCGGGATGCTTAATTCGAACCAGTTTTTTCCGCCATCGTTACTTTTCCATAATTGTCCGGGATCCCAACTGTAAGCAGCACGTTGGAAAGCATACAACACATCTGGATTGCTTCGGCAAATTTCAAATTGCAAAATGCGGCTGTTGGGATCGTTTCCAAAAGTATGCAAGGGATTCCAGCTCAAGCCATCTTCGGTGCGCCACAAGATATTGTCGCGTGAAACCAGCAAATGGTTCCAGCAACGCGGGTCGAACTCCATCTCACCGCTTTCTGCTTCATAGTAGCTTTCATTTGGAAATTTGCCAAACCCTGCATATTGTGTATATCCGTTTTGCACTTCCGGAAGGGTAATTAGGCCCAGGTCGGAAAAATAAGCGGTGCGTGGAATGCCCGGATTTACATACCCGGTAGACGCTTCTCCTCCGCCCAAACCCAGGAATTCGCCTTCTTCCCATGTCTCATACCAGGCAGTATTCCCATTGTGATACCGTCCACCGACCAAAATGTCTTCGTTCCAGCCTGCGCCAAATCCCCAAAAATCGGAGCTGGTAATGCCGCGGTTTTGGGCATAATGTGTTTGGAAAAAATCGGTAGAATGTTCAATTCCGCCGTCGCTTGTCATCCAGATGTCATCGCCGTTGATTTCAATTTCCTGGCAATCGGGGTGCACATAATTAAATGGATTGCTGCAATACCCTCCAATGCACTCAAAACTGGCAGCGCCGTTTTGGCTGCGCCATAATTTTAAAAAGCCCACCAACACCTGATCAGGGTTGCTGTCAGACACGTCAAGTCCGAGGTTGTAAAAGCCCTGATGATATCCGCCTGTGGTCCCAATGGTGGCCATATTGGGGTGTTGGGTGTCGTCGTATGGGCCACCGGCAGGTGGGTTGGGGAGCGTCCAGCTTTCTCCGGCATCATCGGAGCGATAAAGTCCGATAAAACCATCATCGCCCGCCTTTGATTCTCCAATCAAAATCACATATACGCGGTTGGGGTCGGCTTTGGAAACGGCCAGGCGCGCGCCGCCGTCAGTTCTTGCTGAGTCGGTGCTGCTATACCAGCCATTTTGCCGGATGCTCCAGGTTTCACCAAAATCGGACGATTTATAAAATGTACATATGCGTTCCGACGGGTTGTTGCGCAACAAAAATGCTGTTTGCGGGTCATCGCTTTTCCAATCTATATCATAGCAGGCTTCCGGAAATACAAGCGTCCAGTTGAAACCGGCATCCATGCTTCGATAAAGGCCTCGCCAGGTGGCTGCCAATACGATGTTTGGATTCTGCGGGTTAAAAACAATTTCATTTGGACTAAAATCCGGCACATTCAAAACCACTTGCCAGTTGGCGCCTCCGTCCAGGCTCATTCGGATGTTGCTGCCTTCCCCCAGCAACACGATTTCGGAGTTGCTCGGGTGTACTTCCAGGGCCGTTGGCGCAGAAATGGGCAGATTGCGGCTTACACAAAACCAGTTATTGCCACGATCGGTAGATTTGAACACTTCACCGCCTTCAGTTCCGCAGTATAACACATCGGGATTGGAAAGAGACTGGTCGAAACAATATACGTTGGCTTGCTCCGATTTGGCCAGCGGATTAGGGCCCTGGTTGGTGTTAAAGGTTTCGAGCGGACCCACATAGCCCCACACGGGCGCGCGCTCCTGCATGGCGCCCGGGCGCACACGCGGGGTGTTTTTTTGGATAAATCCTTGATTGTCAATATTTGAAATGGCTGCCCGCCGCCATTTTTTGTAATATTGTGTGTAAGTGGTTTTTTCATCGGGATGCGTTTGTCGCCAAAGGTGGTAGGCATCATCTATTTTCCATACATTTGGGTTGGGGCCGTACATCCATTTGGCCCATTCGGGCAGGGATTCACCTTGAACAGGGGTAGGAGGGAACAATTTTTGGGCATTCAATGGACTTATCAGGGCAATAAAAAAAAGGAATAGGCTGAATCGCATGTTGTTCAAATTTTAGGATTCGCAAAGATAGACCCTAAGAAACTGTTTTAAAACCTCCGAAATGCTGAAAGGCAAATCTTTTAACGCCATGCTGCATTTGTTTTTTCGGCAATAGGACATGGCTATTCCCTCAAAAATAAGCCTTGCCTGGCGCCAAAATCTTTA
>JAGWYI010000489.1 GCA_018969455.1 Bacteroidota bacterium
ACCGGTCTTAACTTCAATGTCTTCTACCGTTTTGTCGGCATAACCCAGGTAAGAAACAGTAATTTTGTGTTTTCCAGCCGGACATTTGATAATGTAATTGCCATCGAGGTCGGTGGTTCCGCCTACGGCATTTGCTGAGCCCGGATCTACCCGAACCGTTGCGCCAATCACAGCGTCTGCAAATTTGGCGTCGATGATTTTACCGGCAATGGTACCAGTTTGTCC
Source organism: Bacteroidota bacterium (assembly GCA_018969455.1). GTDB lineage: Bacteria > Bacteroidota > Bacteroidia > Chitinophagales > Saprospiraceae > M3007. Next base: position 226 of record JAGWYI010000489.1, read on the forward strand.
GAATAACGACGGAATTGTAACAGAAAAAAGAACGAAAAATGCAAAGGTTAGTCTTGCCATCATAATAGTTGAGAATTTAGTGGAGCAAAATTCCACTTATCAAACGACTCCTAACTTTAATCAATGTTAAGTTAAGGTTAATTTTAAGGCCTTTTCTTGCATTTGTGCCTTTATTTATAGCATTATACATATAGTCAAGAATCAAATTTGTTTTTTCTTACATCCTAAATTTTGGAGATACAGCGGTAGTCATGCTGTAGGAGCGGGTTTTTAGGTCTGTGCTTTGAGTTTGGTGCGGGCATTGTTAGGATTATAAAAAAAATCGCGCTTTCCCATGAGGGAAAGCGCGAGGATACCTATTTCATACAATATTCGTTGTTTGACAGTGCTATTTTCAGGCCGCACAGGGTATGCTGCTATACTTCGCGCTGCAGGCTTTTGTGCATGGTCTTCGGCCTAAATCATTGTAAATCAACGCTCAGTATGACAATGAATGCTGCCTTTCAGGCGACGTTCAGTATACCTTCGAAAATTACATCATGCCACCCATTCCGCCCATATCGGGATGTGCATGACCGCCTCCGCCGTTCTTCTTCTCTGGTTTTTCATTGATCACACATTCGGTGGTCAATACCATAGCAGCGATGGATGCGGCATTTTCGAGGGCAACACGCGTTACCTTAGTTGGGTCGATGATGCCAGCTGCTTTCAGGTCTTCATAGCGGTCATGGCGGGCATTATATCCGAAGGAACCGTTGTTTTCCAATACTTTATGGAAAACGAGTGATCCGTCAACACCTGCATTTTCGGCGATGGTGCGGATGGGTGATTCGAGCGCGCGGCGTACAATTTGAATGCCGTAATTTTCGTCTTCGTTATCGCCTTTGGTGTTTTTCAGGCTGTCGAGTGCGCGTACGAGCGCTACGCCGCCACCGGGAACGATACCTTCTTCAATGGCTGCGCGGGTAGCGTGCAAGGCATCATCGACGCGGTCTTTTTTCTCTTTCATTTCCACTTCTGTAGCGGCGCCAACGTACAATACAGCCACACCTCCTGCCAATTTGGCGAGGCGTTCCTGCAATTTTTCCTTGTCGTAATCGCTGGTGGTTGCTTCAATTTGCTGTTTGATTTGTTGGATGCGCGCTTTGATTGCATCTGGCTTGCCTTTGCCACCCACGATGGTGGTGTTGTCTTTGTCAACGGTTACGCGTTCGCAAGAGCCCAGGTGTTCCAAGCCGGCATTTTCCAGTTTGTACCCTTGTTCTTCGCTGATTACCACACCACCTGTGAGGATTGCAATGTCTTCCAGCATGGCTTTACGGCGGTCGCCGAAGCCTGGGGCTTTCACAGCAACCACTTTCAGGCCAGCGCGCAGGCGGTTTACAACCAGAACGCCGAGTGCCTGGCTTTCTACATCTTCAGAGATTACCAGCAAAGGGCGACCTGTTTGCAGGGTTTTTTCCAAAATTGGAACAAATTCCTGCATATTTGAAATTTTCTTATCGGTGATCAGCAGGTATGGATTTTCATATTCTGCCACCATTTTTTCGGCATCGGTGATGAAATAAGGGCTCAAGTAGCCGCGGTCGAACTGCATACCAATTACTTCTTCCACATAGGTATCAGTACCTTTTGCTTCCTCAACCGTGATAACACCATCTTTAGATACGCGTTTCATGGCGTCGGCGATGAGTTTACCGATGGTTTCGTCGTTGTTGGCAGAGATTGCAGCCACTTGCTGAATCTTGTCGAAGTCTTCCCCGATGTTTTCGGTTTGTTCTTTCAGGTTTTCCACCACCACTTTAACGGCTTTATCGATACCGCGTTTGATGTCCATTGGGTTGGCGCCTGCAGCCACATTTTTGAGACCTGCAGTAATCATGGCTTGTGCCAAAACGGTAGCAGTTGTGGTGCCGTCACCCGCAGCATCGGCGGTTTTGGAGGCCACTTCTTTTACCATTTGAGCGCCCATGTTGGCGATTGGATCTTCGAGTTCAACTTCTTTGGCCACGGTAACACCGTCTTTGGTTACGGAAGGAGCGCCAAAAGATTTTTGAATGATCACATTTCGGCCTTTTGGACCGAGGGTAACTTTAACGGCATTCGCCAATGCGTCGATACCTTCTTTGAGTTTCTCGCGTGCTTCGGTGTGGAAGCTGATTTGTTTAGCTGACATATCTGCTCGTGCTCTTTAGAATTGCGTTTGGTAAAATTTGTTGAGAGTTTGGAAGATGGGGATTTACCTTTAGATGATCACCAGAATGTCATCTTCCCGCATGATCAAATAATCCTGACCTTCATAGTTGATTTCCTGACCAGCGTATTTGCCGTACAGCACAATATCGCCAACTTGTACAGTCATCAGATTGCCGTCTTTACCCGAGCCTACAGCCACAACTTCACCGCGTTGCGGCTTTTCTTTGGCTGTGTCGGGAATAATGATGCCACCTTTGGTCTTTTCGTCGGCAGTCGCCGGTTTGATGATCACACGGTCTGCGATTGGTTTCATAATTTTTTCGTATTTAATTTTAGGTTAAAACAATTTGGAATCCGTAAACCAAATTTTATACGGACGATTGCACCTTATCAGACTTCGTGCCATTGGCATTTTTCTGCCAATTTTTCCGAATGATGCATATTGGATATGTCAGCCTGTCATAACCTGACAATTTGATGTCATTAACGTACGAAGTTGAACAAGGTCGCATCAGATATTGTAAAATGTGCTAAATTTGCACCGAGATTTGAAATAAAACTGTGTGTTTTGTTGCTTATGTTGTTGAAAGTCAAGTATTTGAGTGAAATTGAATTTGCAAACCAAAATAACCCCTTGAACTTAGAATATGCGCAGGCCGATTGATGTTTTATGTGCGGGTGAATTACTGGTTGATTTTATTACGGCCGAATTTGCCCAGACGCTTGATGAAGCGACCCTATTTAAAAGGCTTCCTGGAGGCAGTCCTGCCAACCTATGTATGAACATGGCCCGTTTGGGAAACAAGGCGATGTTGGTAGCTGCCGTGGGCAATGATGATATGGGCGGCGTGTTGGTCAATTATGTATCCCGGCTTGGGGTTGACGTATCCTGTGTGACGCAGGTGGATGAACCAACTACCCTTATTTTGGTGACACGCTCTGCTGCGGTTTCCAATTTTCAGCCTTACCGTGGCGCC
>JAGWYI010000490.1 GCA_018969455.1 Bacteroidota bacterium
TGATTAGGGTTTTTTCCCAAGCCGTGCCTGTACAAATGCAGCCAACACCGGAAGCAAAGAAACGGCTATAATGCCAAATACAACCACCTCAAAATTGTCCTTGACAATCGGTATCTGACCAAAAAAATAGCCGGCTAAGGTGACCCCGCTTACCCACAATACGCCTCCAACAACACAGTTGTAGATAAAACGGCGGTATGTCATGTCCCCTACGCCCGCCACAAAGGGCGCAAAAGTGCGTACTATGGGAATAAATCGTGCTATTATTAGGGTTTTACCCCCGTGCTTGTCGTAAAACGCCTGCGTGCGCGTAATATAGTCGCGCTTGAGAAACCAATAATCCCGCGTAAATACCTGATTGCCAAGGTACCTGCCAAAAAAATAATTGGTATTGTCACCCAAAATCGCCGCACCAAATAATATGGGTATCAACAGCCAAACATTCAATATCCCGGTTTTGGCAACAATGGCGCCTGCGGCAAATAAAAGCGAATCACCAGGTAAAAACGGGGTCACAACCAAACCAGTTTCACAAAAAATAATTAATGCCAAAATGAAATAGGTTTGCCACTGGTAAGTTTGCATCAAACTCTCCAAATGAACATCCAAATGGCGGATGAAATCCAATAATTGGGTCAATAATTCAATCATAATAAAGGGGTCCAGGATATTCCCGGGTTTTGAGCAGCCGCGAAGATAGAATTCGATTGCAACATATTCCCAAGAACAATGCCCGTTTTTAGGAAGCTTGTGTAAATGCTGAAAAAAAAGCATCTGCTTTATACCTTTGATGCGAACTTATGCGCATGATGCCTCTCAAACAAACGGACGCCGCCAATCTGAAAAGCGACGAATCGCTGCTGGAACTTTACCGCACAAGCGGCGACGCCCGGCACTTGGGGACATTGTATGCGCGCTACATGCCCATGGTGTACGGCGTATGCCTGAAAATCCTTAAAGATCCGGGTTTTGCAGAAGACGCCGTGATTGCCATTTACGAAACACTGGTGCGTAAGGTGCCAGATCACGAAATTGAAAGCTTCCGTGGATGGTTATACGTGCTCGCGCGCAACCATTGTTTGATGGAATGGCGCAAAAAACAACGCCGCCCAACCGACCTGCATGCCCCGGAAAACATGGTGTTTTTTGATGCCATAGAAGGCCCATTTGAGATGGAATTGGCAGAAAATGGCGAATCTTTGAAAAAATGCCTCGAATTGCTGACAATAACTCAACGCAAAAGCGTGGAATTGTTTTATTTTGAAGAAAAAAGTTACAGGGAAATTGCCGATCTGGTGCAGGAAGACCTGGGAAAAGTGCGATCCAACATCCAAAACGGCAAACGCAACCTGAAAAAATGCCTCGAAAATAAATGACACAAGAAGATCTTCGTTTTTTGGAATTGCTGGAACGTTGGACCAAAGGGGATGCCACCCGGTCGGACGAACAGGAATTGCTGTCGCTCAGCCAAAACGACGATTTTCGCAAAAATGCCCTCGAAGGCTTCCAGGAACATCCGGAAGCACCCCACGATCAATATTTGGCCGTCCTGCAACAACGCCTGGCTGCGATTCATCCCCGAAAACCGCGCGTATTCCCCCTGCAATGGTGGCTTTCCCTAGCCGCTGTCGGACTGGTTTTGCTGGTCGCCCTTCTTTTTTTTCAGCAAAAAAGTACGTTCCAGGTACCGCTGGCCACCAAATTGCCAGACATGCAAACCAATCCAGTACCGCATGATTCCCAATTTATTATCCAGCAAACCCAACAAACCGCAGATAAAGCCATCCTGAAAAGCACCTTACCCGCCGAAAACGGCCCCCTGGCCGTCGCTGCACCCGCGCACGATACACCTGCACCCGCGAAGCCCCTGCTGGAAAAATCACAAAATACAGACAATCAATCCATTGCAGGCAGGGTTGAACCCGCTGCTGCTCCATTAGCCTATGAAGCGCCCGCAGCGGCAAACAAACCCGATTCTGTTTCCGACAAAATGGTCGCTGCCTCAAAAACACCGCCGAATTCAACGGTGTTTACCGACGATTTCAAGGCCTACCTGAAAAAATCGGCGCGTTTGACCGATGCCGCCCGCAACCAGAATGTGTCTGGAAATGTAACCTTGCGCTTTACCATAAACGCCCAGGGACGCGCCGAACAAATTGAGATCACCCGGAGCCTGGGTTTTGGTTGTGATGAACTGGCACTGGCACTGATCCAAAATTGGACCTTCGCCAGCGGAACCCAGGGCGCCTTTGTAACCTACGCAATTCCCTTTGTTCGATGATGCCGTTTGCCGTGCTATCCCAATTGAAAAAATGGTTGTTGCAGCCCTACCCTGCCGGTGGAGACGAACATATTCAGTGGCGTTCCGCGCTGTTTGCCTCCCTTTTCGTAACCTTTTTTTTGTTCCTGTTTCAACCCTTTGGCGGACATTCCTTTGATGGCTCAAACTTCAAATGGCTGCTCGAATGTGCCGGTTTTGGCGCCATGACTTTCATCGTGTCCGCAATTTGGGCCATCGGGGTATCGGTGTGCAACCGCATTTGGGACGAGGTACATTGGAATGTTTGGAAAGAAATTCTGGCAACCATGGTTTTTGTAAGTTTGGTAGGCACAGCCAACCTGATTTACGCCGGCTTCCGCTATCAACAACCTATTAGTTGGCGCTACGCCCTGTCGTGGCAATGGGCTACCTGGTCTATCGGGCTTTTTCCGGTCGTATTTGGCATTTTTCTCAAACAAATGCGCGCTATGCGCCAATACCAGAAAGAAGCAGCCGTGCTCAATCAGGCCGTACACCATTTGGCGAACCACAACTATTCGGCCATGTTGCGTTTTAACGCTTCCAATGGCAAGGATCAGATAATTCTACAAGCCAATCGAATCCTGCATCTAGTTGCGGCCGACAATTACGTGCAAATTTTTTATGAGGAAAATGGACAATTAAAGCAAAAAATGCTGCGTAATACCTTGAAAGACGTGGAATTGCAGTTACAGCCCTACCCTCAATTTATGCGCTGTCACCGCACGCATCTGATCAACCTCGACCAAGTAGAAACCGTTGAAGGAAATGCACAGGGATACCGCATCAAATTGCGCCTGGTTGCTACGCCGATACCCGTTTCCCGCAACCTGAATGCCCGGATTCAGCAACTGATTTTGCAAAAATAGGCTTGCTTTTCACCCCAATAATCTGCATTTTATCCCAAATGGATGTATTTTACCCCAAATAACAACCATCCATCCCCCTTTTCTGCAGCAACCAACAAACAGGTATTTCTTTGCAGCATCAAAGGCCAAACCGCCTTTGGTCAAACAAATAAAAACGCCTGATTATGTCTATCCTTGCAAACCTCATTTTAGTGCTGCACATTGCAGCGGGCATCACTACCCTCCTCACC
>JAGWYI010000015.1 GCA_018969455.1 Bacteroidota bacterium
CAAAATATACCAGGATTCGCCGGATTTTGTGGATAAATCAGGATGGATTTCGCTGGATTTAGAATGATTTAGAAAGATCGTTATGCACAAAATCTGGCGGCGTAAAGTATAACAGGCCCCATCCAGAAACAGTTAAAATATAACTTTTAATAAACGCTTAAACCGCTCTGCAACTTTAAACATTTAATTGGCCTATGATCATCAGAAAAGCAACCCTGGAAGATGCGCCCGGCATTTTGGCGCTGTACAAGGCAACCGCTGCAATCCCGGGCGGTTTGGCGCGTACGCCCGACGAAATTACGGAAGCCTACATCGCGCACAATCTAAACCAAGCCCTGGCAACTGGAGTTTGCCTGGTTGTAGCGGGAAACCTGGATATTATGGCCGAGATACATTGCTATAAACTGGCCCCTGCCGTGTTTAAACATGTTCTTGGCGAACTTACCATTGCGGTGCATCCCGATTTTCAAGGGAAAGGATGGGGGCGGCGCATTTTCGAAGCCATGCTCCTGGAAATTCAAACCCAGAAACCTGAAATTCGGCGGGTGGAGCTAATTTGCCGTGAAAGCAATACCAAGGCAATTGCTTTGTATGAATCGCTCGGTTTTCGGCAGGAAGGGCGCCTTGAAGGCCGTATTGAAAGTGTAAATGGCGGCGTGGAAGCCGACATTTTCATGGGTTGGAGCCGATAATTTTATCCCAACACCCAATACAATAGAAATAAAAAGACCAGGAGTATCAGCATGGGGGCCCATACTTTCAACATATTGGGCCGAGGTTTTACGGGCACCTGATTCAAGGCGGTTTCTACCACCGCTACAATCCGCTTTTTTTGCCGGTCGCTGATGGTGACATAAATAAAGCAAAAAAAGTTGACAGCCAGGGTAAGCATCAAAAACAAATAGGCCAGGTTCATGGAATCGGTCGCCGGAGATATTTGAACCAGGTTGATGGAGTATGCTACTGTAGCCAAAAAGGAGGTGATGATGAGTTCGCCCACTTCCTCATAACTGGCTTTGTGGAAAAACAGCATAAAAATGGGCAAGGCGCTAAACATCAAAAAGGGCAAAATAATGAGAATGATCGCGCCCCAGGGCTGCCGGCTCACGCCCAGATGCACGTTGAGACTTTTGTAATTTTCCAGGTATTTGGCTTTGTCATCGGGGTCAAAAGTCACCTTGTCCAGCGAACCCATTGCGTTGGACAATTGGTTGTCGAGGGTTACAAAATACGATTCTGTATCCCAGTCGTTGAATTGAAAATCTTTCACCTTGTCGTTGATCTGAAGGCGGCTAAAATCAAAACTGATTCGGATTTTATTGCTGGAACTGAGTGCGGCGATTGGAATTTTTAGTTCATGGTGATCGAAAGGAAATTTAAATGATTTGAAATTACCCAAAAATTTGCCGCTGATGCGGTAAATGCGCACCACATAATTGCTGTCGCGCTCCTCAGCAATCAGGTAACGGTTGGCTTCCTCCGAGCTGATGGTGCTGAAATCGATGTACCCTTCTTTTTTAATGTATTGGGAATCTGCAATTACCCAATACAACAGGTTGCAATCAAAGGTGTTTTTGCGCACATCGATGTCGTTGATATCGATCACATCAATGCCCACGCGCAGGTTGGCGATGGGTTCGCCATAGGTGTTGATTTGCGTAGGGCAACTGCGCGTTTTTCCGCCGTGAATTTGGTCGAAACTGGGGTCTTTGCGTTGAATCATCCAGTTATCGAACTCAAACAAGTCATCGTTGCGTGATATTTTACGGTTTTTCAGGCCTTTAAAAAAATGCAACAATCTGGCACGGTTGAAGCATTTTTCATCTAAAGCGATTTCCAATACCTGCATGGCATCGTAGCAGCGCCGCAGGTTGTTGTCGGCTTGTGCTTCTTTTTTGGGATCGCGGTTGGTGAAGGGCTTTGGGAAGTGTTTTTTAATTTCCTGTTTGTCCCAGTACACTTTTTCGGGCAAAGCCTCATCGGCAGAGGCATATCGGATGAAGGTATGGCCTTTTTCCCGCGTTATTTTTTCCAGTTCCTGATCGCTCATATCCGTTGAAATACCTACAAAGGTTTTGGGTGGCAAATTTTTGCGTTCCAAAAAGCGCAATATAGAATCGCCATAACCTGCATGCGTGTTCATCAGGATGATTTCGGGCTGGGGTTTTTCCAGCATTTTTTGCATGTATTGTTCCATCACCACCACCGAATCTTTAGGGACTTCCCGATTCAAAATATAACTGCGCTGCCACAGGCACACCGAATCGTAGCGCATGTTGTTGTTGTTCAGGCTTTCTACAAACAGGTTGTGCAACAGGTAATCGCATTCGGTCACAAATCCGATTGACTTGGTTTTCAGCACCTTGTTAATAAACTGCACGCAATAATTGGGTTGCGGGTCGTTGGGCTGCAAAAAGAGCGCATTGTCGCCAAAATCGAGGCGATTTTGGTCGGCGCTCAAGGAAATTACCGGAATTTGGTTGCGGATAATAGGCGCTGCAAGCCGGATGTATCGCCCCCAGGTATTGTCAATAACCAGTGCGATGTTGGTATCCTGCGCAATCGTGGAATAAATGAGCGGGATGGTGTCAGGTTTGTAATCGCACTGAAAGGTTTTCAGACGGAATTCAACGGGGTAAGGTTTTGGGTCCTTTTGGGCATTGAGTCGCTGAATATAGGTTTGAAGTGCAGCGATGTATAAGGAATCAAGGTAATTGTTGGCGCTGTCTTTTTCAGCGTTGAGGTAGTTAAAACCAAGGTACGCCACATACTTGACCGGCCTGGCAAACGGCGAGCGGACACAAGCAGTATGGACTGTGAAACACAGTACGGACAGGGCGAAAAGTAAGTTTTTCATATTGGCGGCGGGCCCGATTGGAAAGTTGCGGGCCAAATGTACTAAAGTTGGCGGGGAAAAAGCCCTAAAAACTTGAAGTATCCCCCCTATCAATATATTATATTTAAAAAAACACAATCCTTTTAATGAATAGAAACTATACCATACGCCGCCAGATTTTGTGCATAACGATCTTTATAGATCCTTATTAACCCGTGAAATCCATCCTGATTTATCCACAAAATCCGGCGAATTCTGGTATAAAAAAGCGCCTGGTATACTCTGTATACCAGGCGCTGGATTCATTTCCTTTATTTCTATTTAAACGCCGCCTTCTCTTTTAAGGAGTTCGGCAATTTCCTGGTGCCCCCCCCGGAGCGCATCCTGCAAGGGCGAGCCTCCCCAGCGGTCGAGTGGGCTGATGTTAAGTGCTCCTTGTTTGTAATAGTCGACCAAATACTGGACTACTTCCATTTTGCCTTCTGCGGCGGCCAAATGCAAGGCGGTTCGGTTGTCGTAATCGGCCACACTGAGGTCTACCCCGCGGGCATACAATTTCATGATGTTGTCCAAATCGCCATAACTGGCAGCAAAAATGAGTTCCATCATGTAATCCGCCTGTTCTTCGGTGCGGCGCTTGCGCGGGTCTTTTTTGGTTGAATTTTGCACCAAACCATCGTAAATGTGCAGTTTGAAACGCTCCACCAATTTTTTGCAAAATGCTACACCGCGGTTGGTGTTGCCATATTCGTCTAAACGCGGAGAATAAATGCAAATGCCCATCAGGTTGGGGACGACCACCATAAGCGCGCCTGAAACGCCGCTTTTTGCAGGCAAACCTATTTGGAAAGCAAATTCGCCCGAATAGTCGTACATACCACAGGAGTACATGACAGACAAGCAGTTACGCACGGTTTGGGGTTCGTAAATGCGTTTGCCGGTGAGCGGATTGATGCCTGCATTGGACAAGGTGGCTGCCGCCAGGGCCATTTGTTCGGCATTGATTTCGATGGAACAACACTGAAAATACAATTCCAGAACATCCTGTACATCTACCGTATCGTTGTCCATAAAGGCCTTGTTTTCGCGCATAAAATAGGCCAGGGCGTTGTTGCGGTCGGCGGTGCGGCGCTCGCCGAGGAAGATCTCGGCATTGAACCGAGGTTTGCGGCCAAATTCGCGTTCCAGCTCCGTGGCATCTTCCTGATTTTTAACGATGCCGTGCGTGAGTGCGCGCCAATTGTCGATCACAAACTCGAGGCGTTTGTCCATGGTTTTGTGGCGTTGCACCAGCGAAGCGCACATGATGGCGCCTGCATTGATGAGCGGATTGTGCGGCACTGCGACCGGACTGTTTGAATTAGGGCCGCCGCCATGCGCGTCTGCCTCTCCATTACCGCGCAACTTAAGTTTCAACTCATTGAATGCCAGCCCACTAGGTTCCTTGTCTACGTGCCGGTGAACGACTTCTTCGCCCAGTTCTTCCAGCACCATGCAATAGGTAAGCGGTTTGGAAGTTGATTGCAGACTAAAGTCCAATCCAAAGTCGCCGACCGAAAACCGTTGTCCGCTGGTGGTACAAATGGAAATGGCAAACAAATCGGGGTTAACTTCGGCCAATTGGGGAATATAAGAGGCTACTTTTCCGCTTCGGTTTTTACTTATTTCCTGGAATAATTCGGTGATTTCTTTGCAAAAATCGTCGAATTCGGGGATTGCCAAATCGCCCACCAGCGCTTGCCGCACGATGTTGGCGCTACCGACAATTCGGCGAAATTCGTGATAAGGAATGTATCGCTGACCATCAGCTTGATTTGGAATTTGCTGCAATAAATGCAAGACCGGCTTCAAACGGATGTCATTTTCCAGAATGCCCATTTTATTGAGTCTTTGCAAAAACTGTTTTTCCGCCAATCCTTCAGCGTTTTTTATATTGAAGGAGTTATATATGGCCAAAAGTTCATCTTTTTCTTGTTGAAAGACGCCCCCATCGGTCTGCGCCTCACCGGAAACCTTTGGTTTGTTTTCCCCGTCTTTTGTATTGGGCTCTTGGTTCTTTTTCATGGATGCATGCATTAGGTAAATGAATTAAGCCCTCAGATCATCGGTATGACCTGAGGGCAATTGCTTTATACACAATGATTTTAACGCATAAACAACAACTCGCGGAAGTGCGGCAAACGCCATTCGGCATCATCAATCAAGGCTTCGAGGGTATCTGCTGCTTCCCGGAGTGTCACAAAGGTAGGGCGTACTTCGTCTTGAAAACGTTTGGCTCTCGCGATCAAATCAGTTTCCTGTTCGGCCAGTTCTTTGGCGTGGTGCATGGTATGCAAACCGGCGTTGGCTTTTTCAACGGCTTCAGCGACTTCTTTGGCCAACTGGCGGATGCCGCTGGCGCTTTCTTCCAATTCCAGTTCTTTCAGGCCTTTTGCGGCACTTACCAATTTGTTCAGGTAGTTGATGGCCGCAGGCAAGATATGGGTTGCAATGATTTCCTGATAACTTACCACTTCCATTTCGATGTCTTTCACAAAATAATCGAGGAAGGCATTCACCCTTGCTTCAAGTTCTCTTTCGTTGAGAACCAGGTGCTTGGAAAACAGGTGTTTGGATTTATCGCTCAAAAATGCATCCAAGGCATAGGGTGTCGACTTGATATTGGCCAATCCGCGGCGTGCGGCTTCTTCTTCCCATTCGGCTGCATAACCGTCGCCGTTGAAAATGATGCGTTCTGATGCCTTCAAGTATTCCTGCAAGGTGCTTACAATGGCTTTTTCCTGTTCCTGGCCTTGTTGCATCAGGGTTTGCACATCCTGATGGAACGTGCTAAACTGGTCGGCCACGGCGGTGTTCAACACGGTCATGGCAAAGGAGCAGTTGTGGCTGGCGCCTACCGCGCGGTATTCGAATTTGTTTCCGGTAAAAGGGAAGGGCGAGGTACGGTTGCGGTCGGTATTATCCAACAGCACTTCCGGTATTTTAGGCACGTTGAGTTCCAGGGTGGGCGCCGTAAAATCTTTGCCATAATTGAACCCATTGTCTTTCAGGTCCATCAAAATCTGCTCCATCAAGGAACCGGTGAATACCGAAATGATGGCAGGCGGCGCTTCATTGGCGCCCATGCGGTGGTCGTTTCCGGAGGATGCCACGCTTGCCCGCATCAGATCGCTGTACCGATCTACGGCGCGCACGATGTTGACAAAAAAGGTAAGAAAGCGCAGGTTTTTAGCAGGTTCTTTACCTGGTGAGAGCAAATTGATGCCAGTGTCGGTAGCCAGGGACCAGTTGTTGTGTTTGCCGCTTCCATTGATGCCTGCAAAAGGTTTTTCGTGCAACAAGGCCTTCAATTTATGGCGTTTGGCGATGCGGTGCATCAGGTCCATCAACAAAAGGTTATGGTCTACTGCTGTATTTAATTCTTCAAACATCGGAGCGCATTCGTATTGGGCAGGCGCTACCTCATTGTGGCGGGTGAGCACAGGAATGCCCAAACGCAAGGCTTCTTCCTCAAAATCGTGCATAAAACGCTGTACCCGCTCTGGAATAGAGCCAAAATAGTGATCGGCTTTTTCTTGTCCTTTGGAAGGAAGAATGCCAAACAGGGTGCGGTTTACCATCGCCAGGTCGGGGCGGGCTTCGTACAGGTGCTCATCTATCACGAAATACTCCTGTTCCCAGCCGAGGGTAGCAAAAACGCTGCGCACATCGGCGTTGAACAGTTGCGCCACCGGCGTTACCGCGCGGTTAACAGCTTCGATGGATTTGAGCAATGGTGCTTTATAATCAAGTGATTCACCGGTGTAAGAAATAAAAATGGCAGGCACGTACAGGGTTTTACCCGATTCCAATTCTACCACGAATGCCGGCGAGGTAGGGTCCCAAATGGTATAACCGCGCGCTTCTGCCGTGTTGCGCAAGCCGCCGCTTGGGAAACTAGAGGCATCCGGTTCGCGCTGCACGAGGTCGCGCGCGCTCAAAGATTCAATGCCTTGTGCATCTGCGGAGTATGCGGGTTTGTAAAAGGCGTCGTGTTTTTCGGCCGTGATGTTGGTAAGCGGCTGGAACCAGTGGGTGTAGTGGGTGGCGCCAAAATCCATGGCCCATTTTTTCATGCCTTTTGCCACCGTCTCGGCAACTTCAATGTTGATGACTTCACCGGTTCTGTAAGCCCGCAAAATGGCTTCAAAAGCAGAGGAAGGCAGGTATTCCTGCATTTTGGAAAGTGTGAATACGTTTTTACCAAAGATCTCTGAAATCTTTTTTTGTTCTTTGGTGTACACACCTTTTCCATTGCCCTGCACTTTTTCCAGGGCTTGTAAACGAATTGACATGGTAGGATCGGTTTTATGAACAATTGCAGGGCAGCGCCCCTTGAATGAACTTGGAAAATAGATTATAAGGGGCATACCAAAGGCATACCTTTCCTTGTACAAATTTTTACAACTGAAGCTGAAATTGAACGGCGGGTAAATTCTGCTACAAATTTAGGTCGTTTCAGTCCCCCACCCTATACCAAGATTTAGTAAAAGATCAGGCATGTTCGCCCTGAACACGCTCCTTCCAGTCTGTGGCCGTTTCTCCGTGTTGTGTCAAATCCAGGCCTTCCGATTCCTGAATAGCCGAAACCCGCATGGGCAAAATATAATCGGTCAACATAAAAAGCAAATAGGAGCCGCCAAATGTGAACATGCTGACAATAAACAAGGCCAATAAATGAAAGTAAAAAGTATTGGTGTGCCCGTAAATCAAACCGACATCCTTGGCAAAAACGGCAGTTAGAATCATCCCGACAATGCCCCCCAGGCCATGGCAAGGAAATACGTCCAAAGTATCGTCGATGCCTGTTTTGGTTTTATATTGTACCGCAAAATAACTGATAATCGGCGCCACAAACCCGATAAACACACTTTGCCCGACGTTTACATACCCTGCCGCAGGCGTTATGGCCACCAAGCCCACCACTGCACCTACGCAGGCGCCAACCACCGATCGTTTCCGACCAATTACACCATCCAGCATTACCCAGGTAAGCATCGCTGTGGCTGAAGCAAAGTTGGTATTTACGAAAGCCGTAATGGCCAGGCCGTCGGCGGCCAGGGATGAACCTGCATTGAACCCAAACCAGCCAAACCACAACAATCCGGTACCAATTACCACAAAGGGAATGTTTGTTGGCGTATGGACATTACTTACCGTACGCCGTTGCCCCAAAAACATAGCCCCGGCCAAAGCGGCAAAACCCGCCGAAATATGCACCACGGTCCCGCCCGCAAAATCAAGCACGCCCCATTGCCGCAAAAAACCGGATGGATGCCAGGTCCAATGTGCCAACGGAGCATATATACAAATGGAAAACAATACAATAAACAACATCAGGGAGGAAAAACGCACCCGTTCGGCCACGCCGCCGGTTATCAAGGCCGGTGTGATGATGGCAAATTTGAGCTGAAACATCGCAAACAAAGCAAATGGCACTTTAGTCGCAAATTCGGGCCGAACCGACAGCCCAACTTCCTTAAACATAAAAAAATCGCCCGGATTTCCGATTATTCCACCCCAATCTCGGCCAAAAGCCAAACTAAATCCAATAACAAGCCAAACCAGGCTTACAATCCCGAGTGAAATAAAATTCTGAATGAGCGTCGAAATCAGATTTTTATACCGAACCATGCCGCCATAAAAAAACGCCAAACCGGGGGTCATCAGCAATACCAATCCGGAAGCCGACAACATCCAGGCCACATCCCCCGCGTTAACCGGATAATTCGGATTGGCTTCATACGCAATCGAATTTCCAGGGATGATAACGCCAATGATGGAAATAATGGCAAGCACCACAAATGGAATCAGGTATCGATTTTGAGAACGGAACATATGCTTGTTTGGGCTGTTATACCAGAAAGAAGGTGAAGTTAAAATAAATGGGCAAACTAGATTGATTTGCAAGGTTTTATGTACTCCCCATTTCAGGAACACCTTTCAGAAACAGAAAAAACGCCGCAAAATAAGACTTCCTAAAGTACGACACCCATACTTATTTTAGGTATTCTGTTTTGCTTGATAAAAAATCAACTTTCGAAAACAATCTATTTGCCCTATGTTCAAAGAACGCGCGCCGCTTGCGTTTTACATATTTGCCCTCTCCTTGTTGGCTTTTTCAAGCACATTGGCCTACCAATTGGCTTTTAAAGGACTGGAAGACCGTGAAAACGATGCCAAAGTTGTCAACATCGCCGGTCGACAACGGATGCTTAGCCAACGCATTGCAAAGGTTTGCCTGGAGTTACAACAAGACTCCCTGCCGCAAAACGCGCGTTCAGCTTTGTATCAAAGTCTGGAAAAGTCGCTGGCGGAATGGCAACAGGCACGCTTTCAATTGCGTGGGTTGACGCCAATCGACGATTTTACCGTAAAAAATTCAAATGCCATTGAAATACAATTCGATGGCATTGAAGCACCATTTCAGGTGATCCAGCATGCCGCACAATCCATTATCAATTCACCCGATAAACAAATCCATGCTGCAATTTCCGAAATTTTAAAACAAGAGCCTCTTTTTTTAAACGGGATGGAAACCATCGTTTTGCAATACCAGAAAGAATCCACGGCCAATATGAAGCAACTCGGGCAATTGGAAACCTCTATCTGGATTTTTACCTTGTTTTTGTTATCCCTTGAATTTTGTTTCATTTTTATTCCCCTGAACCGGCGCATCAGCCGCAACCTGGAGGAAAAATACACCCAAAATCAATTGCTGCTCGAAAAACAGGAAGCCCTGGAAAAATCGCTGGATTTGATGCAACGCATGCAACAAAACTTGTTGGAAGCCGAAAAACTGGCAACGCTTGGAGAAACCGTGGGCATCATTACCCACGAAATCAATACGCCCATTGGCATCGCCGTTACGGCAGCCTCTTCTTTGCAGGAATTTACCGATCAGTTTGTACGTGATTTTGAACAGCAGCAACTCCGAAAATCAAACCTCGAGGCCTATGTCGACCATGCGCGGGAAGGGAGCATTCTGGTATTAAAAAACCTGGAAAAGGCGGCAAAACTCTTGCAAGATTTCAAAAATGTGGCCGTTCGACAACTCAGCGGTCAAAAAGAGCACTTCGATTTGTGCGAACTAATTACGCAGGTGGCCAATACACTCGGGCCTTATTTCAAAAACACCGAACTGGCCTTGACCCTGAATTTGCCCCATAAACTTGAAATTGACAGCCATCCGGGCGTTTTTGCCCAAATCGTGATGAATCTGGTCAGCAATTCGCTTCGGCATGGCTATCCCACCCAACCCCAAAAAGGCACCATGACCCTCCAGCTCAGCGAACAGAACGATGTTTTGTTTTTGATCTACACCGATGACGGCGTGGGCATATCGCCCGATTTACTTCCCCATATTTTTGAACCGTTTTTCTCTACCGGAAAACAAAAAGGCGGGAGTGGACTGGGCCTAAGCATTGTACAGCATTTGGTGGTAAAACAATTGGGGGGGATAATCCGCTGCGAAAGTGACCTGAACGCCGGGGTGCGGTTTGAAATACGCCTGCCAAAGGATTTTTCAGCAGAAAGCCCGGCTGAATTCGGCTCAAATTACCAAAAAATAACCTAAACGTTACATATCGGGCGCAAAACCACCCACCCAAACGGCTACATTTGTCTGCCCATCATTTAAAATCTGATTTCTTTTTTTGGTATTCTCCAGCGTAAACTTTTTGCGCCCAAACGCAAATAGAGGCACTTAACCAAATGGATGATTTATTGTCATTTGTTCCGGAACCACAAAAAACGCCCCGTGGAACGAATTCTTATTGGAATATTCTGATTGTAGATGATGAGCCCAGCGTGCATGATGTGACGCATTTTGCGCTGAAAGGATTTGATTTTGAAGGCCGTTCTTTGCAATTTGAATCGGCTTTTTCGGGGCAAAACGCCATCGAAAAGCTGAAAGCCAAGCCCGATTTTTTCCAGGTTCTTTTGTTGGATATGGTCATGGAGCATCGGCATGCAGGGATTGATGTTATTCGATATTTGCGCAACGAAATTCAAAATCGCATCACGCAAATTGTCGTGCGTACGGGCAATCCGGGTCTGGCGCCAGAGGATTACCTCGTACACCACTTTGAAATAAATGATTACGAGGAAAAAAACAGCCTGACCGTTCAGCGACTAAAAACGGCCCTGACTACAGCCTTGCGTGCGTTTCGCAACATCGAGGTAATTCAACAATTGGTGGCCCGGAAAATGGTGGAATTGCAGGAGTTGCGTTTGACCATGCGACACATTACCATGGCGCCAGAGCCCCTGGAAAGCGCCCATTCAAAGCCTTCGACGCTTGTTTCCTTGCCACTTGTGCTTCGTACCCCCCAAACGCGACTTCGCCCCCAACTGCCGACCAGTACCCTGCCCGAAATTGGCATGAGTTTGCAATTTATTCAGGATAAAATTGCTGCCACTACCCGAAAAGCCATTGCCATTTATGATTACAACGCCAACAATTTCCGGTTTGTAAGCGACAATATTGAAGATATAACCGGATTTTCCTGGGATAAAATGGTCCAAAACCTGCAAATGGGCGGAAATTTTTCCCCGGATGCTCCTAAAATTGACCGTGTAAATAAACAATTGAGGAAAATCTTCGCCGAAACCAATCCAATGGATAAAGCCCAATTTGTAGCGATTTACGACTATCGTCTGACCTTGGCGCCGCCGCACAACACCCGGATGCTGGAATACATTACGCCCTTATTATTGGGCGAAAATGGCCAATTATTGCTTTCTTTACACGTCTTTTCCAATATAAACCATTTAAAAAAGGCCGATGCCAACAGCATTTTGGCCATTCACCTTCCTGAACGCCACCATTATTTCAGCATTTCTGACTATCGAATGGATGAAATCTTTTTTGGGCCCCGCGAACAGGAAATTATGGAGTATTCGGATAAAAACCTTTTATCCAAAGAAATCGCGAAAGAAATCAACCTAAGCGTACATACCGTAGATACCCACTTGCGGAACTTGCGCGACCGTTTCGGCGTGAACAGCACCAATGCCTTGCTTACTTATTGCAAAGAAATCACCCATCTGTTTACCCTTTAATTATTTACAACCCTCAAACACCGCCGGGTTGCGGTCGTCGCAATCTTCGAAACTGAAATGCCCATCCCGGTCCTGATCCCGGTAAAAATACGCGCAGGCCTGCCGAAATGCACCGGTTCCCACCTTGATTCCAAGCAAACGCCCCGGAATATCATCAAATGGCGGGTGAATGCCGCCCCAGATGCGCGACAAACTTGTTTGGTCGGATGCGTCGCGATACGTGGCCCATTGCAAGGT
The DNA here is from genome assembly GCA_018969455.1 of Bacteroidota bacterium. GTDB lineage: Bacteria > Bacteroidota > Bacteroidia > Chitinophagales > Saprospiraceae > M3007. The sequence continues at coordinate 12,176 of JAGWYI010000015.1, forward strand.
CACATCCACACTGGGGCCTTTTTCCAAACGCAAAAAGTTGCTGTTGGCCTTGATTTTAAATTCCCCCAATCCCCCGGGAAAAAATTCGCTGCCGGTGAGCAGGGTGAGGGTTTCGGCCGCAGCCCGGGAATAGGTGGAGTGCCCCGAAATATACCCGGCAAAAGGCGGTGTTACAAAGGTTTTTAATTGATAGGCGGTCCAGTTTTCGGCCAAAATCCAGCCTACGCCGGCTACATCGGTTGTGGTGTCTTTCACGGCGCCATACCCGCGCCAGGCTTTTACCTTTATTTTATTTAAATTCTGCTTTTTGGCTCCTGCGAGCGGATCATTGGCTTTTACCATTTCGATGTAGCCGGGAATCAGGGGAATGCCGCCCGGGTTGTAGCGCGGCAATTTGGGGTTGCTGCTTTGCCCGCGCGCGGCCATGTAGCGCAGCGCCGTGATGGGCCGCACGCCATCGTACCAGCCTTTGATGCCCCAGGCGGTAATAGCGGCATCGTGTACGGCGCCGCCCAGCGCGAAATAACATTTTACATCCCATTCCAAATCATTCAAAACCGGACCTTTGCCGTTGAATTTTTTTACCAGGCCTGGTTGATCGCACACATAATTGAAAATGGAAAACCAGTGCCCTGGCGGCGTCTCCGATTTGGGGCCGTCGGCCCAAAACTGGGCGAGCACCCGGGTATAATCGCCCCGAGGCACCATTTGAGACACGTAAGGCTGACCGGTTATCGGATTGGTATCGCGGCCAATACCGGGGTCTTTTCCTGTCTTTAAATCATAAAATTGGGGCAAAGCTGCCACTGTTTGCGGATAATGCTGCACGTTTCCGATGCTCCGAGGGGAAATGTCCCACAGGACGCCATCGCCGGGGTCGAGATGCGAAGACCAGGCGCTCACCAGGGCCATGTTCCATTTGAATGCCTCCGAATCCGGGGTGCTTTTAAGCGTATCCAGTTGGGGGAAGGCGCCGGGGTCGTGGTATACGTAGAACTCCTGTCCGTCTCGTTTGTAAATGTGCAAATCTTCTTTTTTTAAAGCAAAAGGCTGCACTTTTCCCCATTCCGGACTTTGGAACACCTGAATGGAGGGCATGGGGTTGCCATTTTGGTCGATGGCGACCGGCAATTTGAGCGGTTGCCATCGGTTGGGGTCTTTCAATTTCGGGGCAGCCGGGTCTACCACGATCAAGGGTTCATTAACCGGTTTGTAATGTTCAATGGCATGGTTGTGCGCTTCGTTGGATCCGTCGTTTAAACCCATTTGCAGCACACATTCGGCGATGTAATTGCCCATGGCAGCCGGCGAGCCGGAGGCATAGTCGGTAGAGCGGTTTTTATAGTCGAAGCCTTGTTGGGTCATCAGTTCGCGGAAACGCAGGGTCGCTCCCATGGCTTTTGGCGAAAGAAAAAACCGGGTCGACATTACCCGAAATGCGGCATAACTGATGGCTTCCCGGCGTGCGGCCTCCACATCGGCTGGTTTGGCAACCGGCTTGTAGGGACAAGTAAAGCCATTCACGGTTTTGCCCAGGAGGTAGGTTTGTGCGGCGGTATCATATACTGCCCAGGCATCGTACATGGCAATGGCGGTGTGAAACAGGTTGCGTGCCTGTACGGGCGGGCGGGCGAAATCTTCCCGGATAGATTGCAGCATGGCTTCATTCCAAAGGCGGGCAACGGAATGTTCCTGTGCTTTAAGGGTAAAAACATTTAAAAACAGAAAAAAAACGAGTCGGAGCAATCGGTTCAGGTGCATGCAAACGGAAGTTGGATCGTTTGAAATTGGGAGAACGGCCAAAGATAGCCATTGGAGCCCTTGCCAGACCTTAAGATGCCCTTAGAAACTGATTTATACTTCACGCTGCAAAGATTTGCGCATAAGGATCTTTATAAATCCTTATAAATCAGCGAAATTCATCTTAATACATCCACAAAATCCTGCGAATCCCGGAATAAAATACAGAAACAAATGAGCGCAGATCCTATTGCCAAACAAACGTACCTGCATTGCCCGGATTCAGGGAGCTTACAATCCATTTTCCGTTGCAGTTGATGTTGAATGACTCCGTGTTGGAGCCTTCGTTGAGCACCAGCAATACTTTTTTACCATCTGGTGTTTTGAACGCAACGTTGGCCAATTGTCCGTATTGATTGCTGCCCAGGCGCACCGAGCCGGCTGGTACAAATCGGGCGACTTGTGCTACAATGTAATAACTCACATTTCGGCTGATGTTTGTACCTTCTATGGTAAAAGCCCCCTTGCATTGGGAGCATCCGCCTGGGGTGTGGATGTTGTAGTTGGCATTGGAAGCCAGGTTCCATTCCAGGGCATTTTTACTCCAATTGCGCATGGAACCAATGATGACATTTTTGATATGCCATTTAAAATCACCTGCAAAATCGCTGGTTGAGCCGGTCCATTGTTCGGTGAAATACAGATTGCGGTCGGGATGGGCGTCGTGAACGGTACTGAGAGCGCCAATATCGCCGGCATACAGGTGAAAAGCGGAACCGTCTACAAAAGATTTGGCTGCTGGATCATTTAAAATGGATATTGGATAATTGGGATTATCACAGTTGTGGTCCCAAACAATAATTTTTGTTTTCAAACCGGCATTTTGAATGGCTGGCCCCAGGTGATTTTTTATAAAATCGAGTTCTTGTTGGGCAGAAAATACCATGCTTGGGTTGTTTCCTCCATGTTGCGGTTCGTTTTGCGGGGTAACTGCATCTATTGGGATTCCAAGCGCTTGCATGGCTTTCAGGTATTTCACAAAATACTGGGCATAGGTACTGTAATAAATTGGTTTCAGGCTTCCGCCGATGCTGCTTCCGTTGTCTTTCATCCAGCTGGGCGCGCTCCAGGGCGATCCCAGGATTTTGATATCGGGATAGATCGCCAGGATGGATTTTAGCAAAGGGATCAGATTGACCGTATCGTTGGAAAGGTTAAATTTCAGCAAATTGGGATCTGATTGCCCGCTTGTCAGATCGTTGTAGCTAAACACAAACGGATCGAGGTCGGAGGCGCCAATGCTGATGCGCAGGTAGCTGATTCCAAGGCCGGGATTCTGAGATCCGAACATTTCCTCCAACAGTTTTTTTTGCATTTCGGCGGGCAGCTGCCTGACCAGGAGTGCGCTGGCTCCTGTGAGGGTATAACCGAAGCCGTCAATGGTTTGGAAGATTTGGGTGGTATCAACGGTAATGGTCCCGAACCGCTCGTCTTTAGCGGAAGCGAATTGGAGCGGTCGTTTATACAGGAGATTAATTTGATCGGGGCTGGTGATCCAGGCATTTACGGGGTAATTGGCGCCGCCTGGTGTGGGGTTGTTGTTGTCATCGGGCTCTTTGCACCGCCAGCAGCTCAAAAAAGCCATAATGAGCAGGGCAGCAAGTGCCCATTTTGTTTGAAAGTTGTTCATCATACTAAAAAAGCCCTAAATCGGAGCTAGAAAAAACCCTTTGCGCCGGCAGGAGCGGCGCAAAGGGAAAGAATTAATACCCTGCGTTTTGGGTTAATTTGCTGTTTTTGTCAAGTTCTGCCTGTGGAATAGGCCAAATCAGGCGGTTGGGCGTAAGGTTGTAACCCAAATTTTGCTGATTTACACCCACAGCAGCGTTCATTACTTCAATTGCCCGACCGGTACGTTTCAAATCGTACCAGCGAATGCCTTCAAAGGCCAGTTCGAGGCGGCGTTCCTTTTCAATTGCGAGCCGCATTTCAGCCTGGTTGGAGGCGCTGGTATTGGCCAATCCGGCGCGGGTACGAATGGTATTTACCAGACTAGCAGCCCCCGGAACATCGCCCATTTCGTTGAGGGCCTCCGCCTTCAACAACAAAATATCGGCCAGTCGGATAAAAATATAGTTTTGATTGCTGCCTTCTGCAAAATTGCGGTATTTGTTGATGAAGGGGTATTTGTTTTGCGGCCAGTGCGGATCAGACCATTTTCCAGTCACATCCAAAAAGGTGATAGAGGCGTTTTTGCGTTTGGTATCGCCGGCGGCATCAAAAGCATACACGAGGTCGTTGGCGGGTAGGTTGAATTTTTTCCAGTCCAGGCCGCGGAAAATTTTGGTCCCCCAGTTTCCGTCGGTAGCCCCGCCGTTGTAATTTATTTCGAAAATGGCCTCAGATGAATTTTCATGCTGATTGTCCCATAGATGGTCATAATTGGTCAACAAAGAATACCCGCCAGTTATTACAGCATCACAATACTGCTTTACTTTGGCCCAATCGTGTGGGGTTTGGGTGGCATACACTTTCGCAAGCATGGCATTTACAGCCCCTTTGGTGGCAAAGCCCTTGTGCTCGGCTGTTTCACGCACCTTTTCAAGTGCGACTTGCAAGTCGGCAATAATTTGGGTATAAACCGCCGTTTCCTCGCTTCTGGCAGGGAAAATAAGGCTATAAATGGCATCCAAATTGGCTGCACTAATGGTTTTAACCTCCTTTAACTGTAAAGGGACCGGGCCCCAGAGTTGCACCAACTGGAAATACATAAATGCCCGGATAAAGGAGGCTTCGCCAATGATTTGGTTTTTGCGTTCGGCACTCAAGGCCGGATCCTTTACGGCATTTACATTGTTGATGATGGTATTGGTTTTTCCAATGGTTGCATATAAATAGGCCCAATCCCGGCTTACATTGGAGTTGGTAGCGTCCAGTTTGTAGTCATCAATTTGAAAATTGGCCGGGTTGTCTCCACCGGCGTATGCATCATCTGATTGCGCATCTCCATTGACGAAATAATCGAGTTGATAGTATTCGTTTTTAAAATCGGAATAGGCGCCAGCCAGGGCAGCCTCCACCTCGGCAGCCGATTTGTAATAGACCGAATCGGCGCTGGTATTGGAGACTGCAATGCTTTGCGATTCGGGCTCCACATCCAAAAACTTTTGGCAACTGCCCAGAAAAGCACTCAAAACGAGAAGGAATAGTATATTTTTCATGGGTGATTTTTTTTAGAATTCAACATTCGCTCCCACGGTTAGCGTACGCGCCTGTGGATAGGTTCCGTAATCAATACCCACTTCTGTTGCACTGGTACCGAAAGCGTTCACTTCGGGGTCGAAACCGCTGTAGTGGGTAAAAGTAAGCAAATTTTGTCCGGTGATGTATACCGCACAAGCCGACAAACGGCTGCGTTGAAGCAAAGCAGGTTTGAATCGATAGGTAAGGGTGATGTTTTTCAATCGAATATACGAACCATCTTCTACAAAGCGGGTTGAGTTGCGCACATTATCCACTTTTCCGCCTCCGATTGCACGGGGGATATCGGTATTTCGATTGTTGGGCGTCCAGCGTCTCAAAACGGCAACCGATTGATTTTTGCTGTCGAACATACCTTCCAGGTCGATTCGGGTTGCGTTGTAAACATCATTCCCATAAGAGCCTTGAAAGAAAATATTGAGGTCAAATTGTTTCCAGCTGAGTGTATTGGTGAGCCCAAAAACAAATTTGGGTTGTCCATTTCCGATGATGGTTCGGTCACCTGGGTCGAAGATGCCGTTGTTGTTGATGTCTTTGTATTTCAAGTCGCCGGTTTCAGGGTCCACGCCTTCTGAAACATAACCATACAGGCTGCCGAGGGGCAGGCCTTTTTTCACGATGGCAACATCCTGATTGTTGGAGTATATGCGGCCGAAGTAGTACACATCAGTGTATTGCAGTGCGGTCACCTTATTTCGGTTGAAAGAGATGTTAAAATCGGTATTCCAGCGCAGTTTTTTTACGGTATTTACGGTAGAGAGGTTGATGTCGATACCTTTATTTTGGATGCTTCCTGCATTTGTTTGAATGGTCGTGATGGGCAGTGAATTAGACAATTGCACATTAAGCAGCACATCATTTGTTTTTTTCAGATAAGCGTCTACATTCAGGGTGGCGCGGCCTTTCCACAAGGCCAAATCGAGGCCAACATTGCTTTGTGCGGTGGTTTCCCAGCGCAAATCGGGGTTTCCGTAGGTAGTTTGAACCGATGCGGGGCCGGAAAGCGGGTTGGTTAGTGCACGGCGGTAATAGGAAACCAAACCGTACCGAGCGTAATTTGGAATACCTTCCTGGTTGCCGTTTTTACCCCATCCGGCGCGCAGTTTCATATCATAAATAAAATCCAGATTTTCCATAAATGGTTCTGCGGAAACACGCCAGCCTGCCGAGAAGGAGGGCATGGTTCCCCAGTGGTGGGCGAGTTTGGACGAGCCATCACGTCGAACGGAAGCCGTGAAGAGGTATTTGCTTTGGAAATCGTAGGTAAATCGGCCGAAAAAGGAGGCGAGGGCCCAGGCTTCGCGGTTGGTACTAGCCGAAATGTTATTGGCAGCATTTAAGGTTTTTACGCTGGCATCGGTAGGAAAATCATTTCCCTGAATGTAGGCATCGCTGAATTGGTTGTGTTGAACGGAGCTACCGCCGAGGAGGCTGAAATTGTGGTCGCCGAAGTTGCGTTGATAATTGAGGGTATTTTCCCAGAGCCAGGTTCGGTTGTTGCTGTTGTCGGAGCGACCAATGCCATGTTGATCGCGGCCGTAATTAGTTTTAAAGGGATCAAGGTAATAGTCCCATTGGTGGTTGTTCCAATCGAGTCCAAAATTGGTTTTAGCGCTCAAACCTTCCAAAATGGAGGCCGTGAGGGCTACATTTCCGAAAACGCGATTGTCGCGTGTAAGCTGGTCGGGGCCTTCCATGTAGGCCACTGGATTTTCCCACGAGGGCTGAAAAGGATTGGGATCATATTGGCCGCTTCCGTCGTTTTTGTAAATGCGGAGGAAAGGCGGGGTATTGAGTGCGCTCATGATCACGCCGCCGCGGCCCGAACTGGCATTGTCGGGTGTATCTTTGGTGCGTGAACTCAAGAAATTGACATTTACGGCGGCTTTCAACCAGGATTTGAGTTGATTATCCAGGTTTACGCGCACCGAATATCGATCAAAGCGAGCAGGGCGGATGATGCCGGTATTATCGAGATAGTTCAAAGACACCATATGCCGGGCTTTTTCATTCCCTCCGGAAAAGGAGAGTTGATAGCTTTGATTCATACCTGTACCAAAAATTTCGTCGCTCCAGTTGGTGTATGCGGTTGCGGCAGGATCGAGGCTGCCAGGAATAATTTCATCGATCAGGGTACGATAGGCTTTGGTACTGAGTACATCGATGGGTTTGCGCAGGCGTGAAACACCGGCGTATGCGCTCAATCGAACCACCGAGCTGTTTTCCTTACCGCGTTTGGTGGTGATGAGCACGACTCCGTTGGCAGCGCGCGCGCCGTATATAGCGGCAGACGAGGCGTCTTTCAACACACTCAAACTTTCGATGTCGTTGGGGTTGAGGCCTCGAATATCGGTGGTAGGGACTCCGTCTACCACATAGAGCGGTTCGTTTCCTGCCAGCACCGAGGTGGCGCCGCGCACCCGCACAGCAATATCGCCGCCGGGTTTGCCCGAGGGCTGAATAACCTGTACGCCCGCGGCTTTTCCCTGAAGCGCCTCAGCCGCCGAAACCATAGGCCGACCTTTAATGGAGGCTTCATCTACCACTACCACCGCGCTGGTAATTTCTTTCTTTTTTTGGGCGCCATAACCCACCACTACCACACTTTCGAGGGTAGTAAGCGTTTCGGTTAATACAACTGTTAGCGGGCTGGAACCATTTATGTCCACACTGAGGGGGTCATAACCCAGATAATTGAAAACCAGGGTACCAGACTGCGCTGCAATTTTAAAATTTCCGTTCAGATCGGTAGAGGTACCATTGGAGCTTCCTTTTAGGAACACAGAAACCCCGGGCAAGGGGTTGCCATTTGTATCGGTAACCTTTCCGGCGATTTGGGCCGAAAGGGTTCGCGCGCAAAGGCAAACGAGCAGGAGCGTAATAATTTTGTACATGATAAAAAGGGAATTGGTGAGGGCTTTCGAGGCGTGCAGTGAAAAAATAGGGAAAGGAGGCTTGAATTTGGGCATTTACAAGATGGCGAAGAAACAGCCCATTGTGCCGAATAGAACTGTTTTGTTACATCAGCAAGCAAAAGAATCCAAGTCCTCCCAATCCCATAAATCACTGAGAAAAAAAATATGAAGTTTACAAACCGTTTGTTGCACGCCAGGTAAATGACTGCACACTTGTTGCGATGAACCTCAGGTTTTGGCCAACAAAATCATGCAGCGAATGGTACAAATTAAAAAAGCGCACATACTTTGAGCACAGGCTCCGGAAAACCGGAGCCCGTGTCGGAAAGTGTTTTATCAATTGCGGATCAGTACAACCGACCAGGCAGCAGTCCCA
>JAGWYI010000491.1 GCA_018969455.1 Bacteroidota bacterium
AATTCTTATGCGGCAGATGCCTTGTACCATTGCAATGGAGCAGGAGGCTCCAACCTGCCCATCCAACTGCCCTTGCAGTCGGACAACCCGTTTACCCAAAAAACCTGCCGGGAAATTGTGGGCTCCTTCGACCCCAACGACAAGCAAGGGTTTCCGCTTGGCTGGAAAGATGCACACCTCATAGAAGGAGATCAAACCATTGATTATACCATCCGATTCCAAAATACCGGCAATGACACCGCTTTTACTGTAAAAATTCTGGATGAATATAGCCCATACCTAAACCCGGCAAGCTTCCGGGCCGGGCCGTCCAGCCACCCCTTCACCTGGGAAATAAGTGAAACCCAACAATTGGTTTTTTACTTCCCAAATATCCAGTTGCCCGATTCCAATGTCAACGAATTGGCCTCGCATGGTTTTATCCAATTTCAAATAAAACCCTACCCCAATTTGCCCGTGGGCACGCTTTTGGAAAACAAGGCAGAAATTTATTTCGACCTTAATCCGGCCGTCGTGACCAACATCACCCAACATCAAATCGGCCAAAGTTTATTTACTTTGATCAAAAATCCCCATCCGGAATCGCTGTCATTTTCCGTATTCCCCAATCCGGCACAAGAATCGGCGCTGTTTCAGTTGAATGCTGAAACCGGTGGGATCAACAGGCTCGAAGTGTACAATTTATGGGGAAAAATGGTTTCCCAACAACAATTTACCGGAAGAAACTGCCTGTTCCACCGCAATACGCTTCCTGACGGCGTTTATTTCTTCCAACTAAAAACCCCAAACGGCGCAGTCGGTACGGGTAAAATCCTGTTCAGCCCTAACTAAACCCATCCTCCATCCGATAAAAATGAACAACATGAAAAATTACATGATCCTATTCCTCCTGCTTGCATGTGTACGCGCAGGAAAAACTCAAACCGGATGCATTCAAATTGATACCTGCCCCACGGCAACCATAGCCTACTGCATCCAAAACATCAACAGTCAAGACCTGTGGAATGACACCCGTTTTTTAACCCCGGGGTCGCTTCAACACGATCTGCCAGAAGGAAGTATAAATTTAAATGTGGCCGCGCACAGCACCTGCGGTGCTACACTCAGCATTTCTTATACCCTTTATCTGGATCTGGACGGCGATGGCGTACCCGAAACCGGCATCGGTAGTGATTCTTTGCCGGGATTCAACAATGTGCGGTTCGGCAACCAATTCGGCGGCGGACTTTCAACCAGTTTCGACAATCGGCCGGTTGGACTTGGTGAAAAATACGGTTTTACCAAAACAGATAGCATCAATGGCGCCCAGGTTCGTGCCTTTGTGCGATGGAATACCTCCAGTCAACCCGATCAATACCAAATTCCGCTGCTCCCTGTGGGGATACACAAAATCCGATGGGAGGTAAGGGACAACCTCGGGAACACCGCCATATGCGAATACCAGTTTGAGGTAAAAGATTGCAAAGCGCCCGAAATAGTTTGCCTAAATGGATTGTCTGCCAATATTATGCCCACCCAAATGATTACTTTGTGGGCAAGCGATTTTCTGCAATATGTAACAGACAACTCCAGCCCAGATCTGTTCATTCAACTGGGTATTCGAAAAGCCGGTACAGGATCCGGTTTTCCGGTTGACACTTCCGGCGCTCCTATCCAACATATTAATTTTACCTGTGCCCATCTCGGCACTAATTTCATTGAACTTTGGGCAAAGGACGAGGCCGGAAATACAGCCTATTGCACCGTCGTTGCCCTGATTCAGGACAACCTTTTCAATTGCAACAGCGACAGTGGAACTACCGTTATCTCCTGCCTGAAAAACTGGTGCAACAGTACTCCAATAGAAAACGCTAGCGTACAGTTTGGCTTTAACCAGGGCCAACCGCCTGCACTTTATAGTACAACAAATGCCAATGGCTGCGCCCAAACCCATTTCAATTTGCCAATCAACACCAACCTCACGGTTACACCGCAATATGACGACAACCCTCTGAACAACATCAGCACGTTCGATTTGCTGTATATTGCCCAACATATTCTGGGTTTCAAACAGTTGTCACTGTATCAACAAATTGCAGCTGACATCAATAAAAGCAACTCAATATCTGTATTCGACATTGTGGAAATGCGGAAATTGATTTTGGGCATTTATATTAATTTGCCAAACAACACCACCTGGCGCTTTGTCGATGCCAATTACCAATTCCCAAATCCCAACAATGCTTTCGCTGCCACTTTCCCGGAAACCAGCACCTTTATTACTACCGGACAGGATACCATTTTTGCCAACTTTATTGGGGTAAAAATCGGCAATATTGATTGTTATGGGAAACCAGGACTGGATGCATTGGATGCAAGACAGGAACCCAGACGGCTTATGTTGGATGATGCGTTTCTTGAACCCGGAACCCGGCTGCGCATCCCTGTCTCATTTGCCGATGCCAATCAACTGTTGGGATTTCAATTCAGCATCCAATATGATGCCCAAAAGATCGAAATGACAGACCCCGTTCCAGGCGCTTTCGCCAATGTTGACATGGATAACTTTGCCATCGTTGATAATTGCATCAACGCAGCTTGGATTCACCCTGTTGAACAAAAATTTGAGGCCGGACAAAACATCTTGAATCTGAATATTAAAACAAAAGTACCTTGCTGGTTACATGATGTTTTTAAAATAAATTCAAAAGGAATGCGCAGTTTTTGCATTCAAGCAGACGAGCAAGCCTTACCGATGGAGCTGGAATTTGTGCAACATCCAACCAGCAACAACCTTGCGGGCAGGGTAGCACTCATGCCCAACCCAACCACACAGAACGCCCTGCTCAGCATTGATTCAAACGAAAATCAGTCTTATTTACTTGAAGTTTTTGATCCTCTGGGAAGAATCATCTGGAATCAAACGGAATATTTAAACAAAGGTACGCACACCCTCGAAATTCCGGCTGTTTCCATGCCACAAACCGGTATTTACACCTGGCGCCTCAGCCAAAATGGCAGCGTTTGGCAAGGAAAAATCGTAAAACAATAAATTGCATCGGTAAATGGACAGTCGCCATCCCGCAAAAGGGCTGGATGGCGCTGTTTTTTTATCTGATTTAACCCCGCTGCATCAATTTACATTGACGAAAAACGCCGTTTTCGTTGGTCACGCTCAGTTGATACACCACCGAACCCGTCGGCAAACCCAATGCCCGGGCATCCACCTCAATTTGATGGGCGCCAGCTGACAGGTTTGAAAACGAAAGTCTGCCCAACAAACGCGCTTCCAAATCAAAAAAGTCCAAACGCACCTCGGAGTTGTTGGTCAATTGAAACGGTACCACGCATTTCTCGGAAAATGGATTGGGAAAGTTTTGTGCCAATACAAATTGCCCACCGGTTTCA
>JAGWYI010000492.1 GCA_018969455.1 Bacteroidota bacterium
GGCCTGCTTGTTTTGCTTGTTTTTTCAAAATTTAGACGCTCAAGAACTGGTAATGTCTTTTGTTGAAGGCGATACAACCTACGTTTTCGGCGATAAAATCAATGCACGACAAGAACCCAATACAACTGCTGGGGTGGTAGACCAATTGCTGGCAGGTGACGAAGTTATCATCGTTAAGGCGACGGAAACACGGAGCAATCTGAACGGAGTAGATCTGCCTTGGTATCTCGTTCGATTCAAGAACAAACAACAAGGTTATGTTTGGGGCGGCCTGTTGTCGGTTATGCGTAAAGCTGAAATCAAAGATATCCGTTTTGTAGCCAGTGTAACAAAAGGAGTGAAGCCCAAAGAGGGCCCAACGGAATATACAGTGGAATTGCGAGCAGTGCGCCAGAATGTTGTGATGCAGCGTATTACAAAAAATATTAAAAGCGATGGATATCTTTACAGCCATGCTTTGGAGCCTGGCGCAAGAGGATTGAAAGGGTACAGCGCTTTGATCCAACTGGAACTGAGCGTTGGCGCCTGCGGCTATCCTTGGTATACCTGGTATGTGCTCTGGAACGGAAACCAATTACACGGACTTCCCTTGTGCGAATCGGTTGCCGATGGAGGCGTTTTTGCCCACACCGAATCCTATGAATTTCCTCAGGGACCCGATGAAAATACGCCCGGCCACATGGGACAAGCCGATGAAATCTTTTTTACCATTGAACACACAGAAACAGAAGAGATGGAAGACGGATCCGGTTTCAATGAAGATGGATGGAAACGCAGCCGCCGGATGCGTTGGGATGGAAAACAATGGGTACGACCAAGTAAAATGGGGGAGCCCAAAACACCAGGCAAAAACTAGCACACGATGAAAACACAGGATAAGAAATACTTGGAAGAACTTCTTGATACCGAAAATATGCAACTCGAACGTTTGCATGAAATTGTGCGAACGGCCATCCAGGAAGAAGATATGGTTACCAGCATGATTGAAGAAACCAATCAGGATAAAGATTTGAGTTTCGGGCAGCGACTTTCTGATCGGGTGGCGCAGTTTGGTGGCAGCTGGACATTTATCATTTCATTTATGCTGGTTTTGTTCGGGTGGATTGCCCTTAATTCGTTTGTATTAACGAACCGGGCATTTGACCCCTATCCCTATATTTTGTTAAACCTCATTTTGTCATGCATTGCAGCCATACAGGCTCCGGTAATCATGATGAGTCAAAATAGAAAAGAAGCCAAAGATCGACAACGTGCAGAAAACGATTACATGGTCAACTTAAAATCTGAAATTGAAATCCGCAATTTGCATCGCAAAATGGATTTAAACATGGAAGATCAATTTCAACATCTTTTTGCCATTCAGCAAAAGCAGTTGGAACTCATGGAGTTGATTTTGAATAAAATAGACAAAAAATAAAAGACAGTCCATTCAATCACCAACCTAATTGGCTCGCAATTGCTCATGAAAAATGTGATTTTGTTTTTGATGCTCATCCTTGCATCTGTTTTGAATGCTCAAAATGCTGCTTCTTCCCCAACGCCATCCAACAAACCTGTGGCTTTTCCCTTGGGAATTCCAGTTCAAAGCTTAAAAAGTGGAGAATATTGCACTTTGCCGCTTACTGTATTGGGAACAGCCCCACTCATTGGTTGGCAAATGGGTTTGCGGTTTAATCCCGAACTCCTCGAATTTGTGGCGGTTTCGAAAGGTGATCTAGCAGATATTCGCCCGGAAAGTTTCGGGCTCACCAAGGTTGCGGAAGGAGAAATTCGGGCTTTGTGGATTGCACGCCTCGGCGACAGCGAGGACCATTTGCGGCCAGGGCAGGTGCTTTTTTACCTCACTTTCCGCGCACGTAAAGCAATTGCAGATGTATCGGGCGCAATCAACATCGACCAAAAAATTATTCCGGGAGAGGCCTACGAAAACGATGGAAAAACCATCTACAGGCTGAGTATGCGTGGCATGACTTCCGGCGCCGAAAACGCAGCTCCGGGCAGCATGCAGGTATTGTGTCATCCGAATCCGGCAAACAGTCAATTTTTGCTCGATTTTGAATTAAAATCGCCTGAAGCCGTAAACCTGATGGTGTATGATGATTTCGGAAAACTGGTTTTGAACAAAACCCTCGAATTGCCCGCAGGCGTTCAAACCATACAGGTGCCTGAAATTGCACACTGGGCGGCAGCAGTATACCACTGGGAACTTAAAATTGGCAAAACCGGACACGCCCAGGGACATGTAATTAAATTGTAGACTCCGCCGGTTCCAACCATTTTGCCTTGGAAACGCCATCATATTGAATCACCAGCACAGTTTCGGAATGAACAATCAATCCTTTCTGGGCGAATAAGTGAAAATCAAACGTTAAAGGAAGCATTTTGTACCGAAAACGCTGGTGATTCAAGTTTTTTTCTGCCAGCATCATGGCGCGTTCAGGCCGATCCAATTCCTTTAAAAACAAGGATTTAGGACAAATTTTGTGATATAGATAGTAATCAATGGCAATCAATTGATGCAAAACGGTATTGGATGGATGCGCATCCACCGCAAAATCGTACAAATTGTGGTATACCTCCTCCAGGGTGTACTTATGATAATCGGATCGCAATCCAAAAAAGTTGCCTAATTCCTTTAAAAAATCGAAAATACCCAACTGCTCGGTTGCAAATCGAAGGGTATAATTTGCCCGCCTCTTGTTCCAATAGATCTCCAGCGCATGCTCAACAATTTCTATTTGAGCCAGTTGACGCTCTGACAAATAATTGCTCCGAATTATTTGGTAGGGTGGGGCAGGATCGAATTCGTACCCGTGTTGCGCATGTTTGTACAGCATGGGTGTCCCTTTTAAAAATTTCAAAAATCCCAGTTGCAATTCAGGGGGATATAATTGGAATACGGTTTCAAAACTGTGCTTGGTTTCTTCCCAATAATCGTGCGGAAGCCCGACAATCAAATCCAGGTGCATCTCCACCTTGTGTTGCAGACTTTGAATGATGGTTTTGGTTTTTTCAAAGTTTTGCTTTCGGCTGACTTCCAGGTTGGCTTTTTGATTGACCGATTGGATGCCAATCTCAAATCGAAACAGGCCCTTAGGGACATTTTCATCTATAAAACGAATAATATCAGGATGTAATATATCAGCTGTTATTTCAAACTGAAAAACATTTCCCGGACGGTAGTTTTCCAGAATAAACTTAAAAATATCAAGGGTAAAATCTCGCTTGATGTTGAAGGTACGATCTAAAAATTTCACTACCCGCCCATGCTGCATCATGTGCAACAAGGTCGATTTAAGATGCTGGTCGGGCAAATAACGCACCTTGTTATCCAGACTGGCCAAACAAAACTCGCATTTATACGGGCACCCGCGTGAAGT
>JAGWYI010000493.1 GCA_018969455.1 Bacteroidota bacterium
GGCCAATGCGCCCAGGCCAAAGGTCGCTGCAGTAGCCGATCCGTATTCCGATTGCGATATACGAAGCACGTCAAATCCCGCTCCGAGGTATATCTTTTGCCCCAAACGTCTTCCATATTGAATCCGCATCCTTTGCTCAGCATATGCTTCGGCGCCACTGTGATTGAGATCAATTCCGAGACCACTGTTGCTTCCGATGGGTACAACTCCCTGTATTTGGGCGGTATTCCATCCGGAAATGCTGTAGGGAATGGCCGAAGAGGCTACAAATCCGAGGGCGGGCTCTTTTCCGAGGAGGGCTTCGTTGTTGGCAGCCAAGCTCAGGTTAGCATAAGCAACCGTTGCGCCACCCAGCGCCAGGGTTCCGGCATTTTCAAATGGTCGCATAAAAACCTGGGCACAAAGCGGTGTTCCCAACAAGGCAAACGAGAAAAGGAGTAATTGTTTCATTTTATCGGTTTTCAATAAGCGCATTAAAGGTCGAAGCCATTTTCCCGCGTTACCCTGCTGTAAAATTCTGCTGCGGGGGTAAAAGTACGTTCCATTGTTTCAAAATCAACCCGAATCAAACCAAATCGATAAGTGGGTCCCAGGTGCCATTCAAAATTATCCCAGGTGCTCCAGTGAATATACCCCTGCAAATCTACACCTTCTTCTATTGCCTGATGGCATACTTTCAAATAGGATTTCAGGCTTTCTATACGTACTTCTGAGTCATCGGTACAAATTCCATTTTCTGTGATCAAAATGGGCTTTTTGTATTTTTTATAAAAACGGTGCAACATGATGCCCAATCCTTCCGGAAGGTATCCCCACATCCGGTCGTGCGGTATCGCGAGGCGTTTCAATTTTTCCAAACGTGAAATGGCGTCAATTGGAAAAGGGTCGAATAACATATAGGCATAATAGCTAATGCCCCAAAAATCGCATTTGACAAATGGTCGGGCTGCCCGGCTTAGAAACCACCAGTCAACAAATGCGGCGACCAGTTTTCCAGGAAAATTCAGGCCCCTGAACACTGCCGTGTTGAGGGAAATGCCAATTGGCGCATCCTTGAATTTTTCGTGAATGAGTAAGCTGGCAATTTCGTGGGCCTTGCCCATGTTGTCAAGCACCCGATTGGCCGTAAAATAACGGCCTTTTTTGAAGGGTGGAAAATTCCCCAGCATGTAGGCATTCATGGCATATACATTGGGCTCGTTGAAGGTGTTCCAGTATGCTGCAAACTCTCCAAAATGTTTGATGCACTGTTGTGTATAATTGACAAAAAAAGGAATATTTTCTTCTTTTGTCCAGGCGCCCATTGCTTCAAACCAATTGGGGTGACAGAAATGATGCAATACCAACATCAAACGAACCCGTCCTTCCGCCAGTTGTTGAAAAAACGTCCTGTATTCTGCCACAACAGCCGGATCAAATTTTGCCATTGGTTCCGGTTGGAGGCGGCTCCAATCTACCCCACAGCGATATATATTTCCAAGTTTTTTAATGTTTTCGGCATCTTGCGCGCGCCTGAGCTCATGGTCGGTGGTGCGCTCGAACCGGTAGCCGTCGAGCGCCGACATGCCGTGCCAGGGGTGCTGCCCTGCGGTTTCCACCTGAGCGGCAGCAGTAGAGGTACCCCAAACAAACTGTTGTGGAAAGGCCAAAAACATAGAATTGTTATTGAGGGCTCCAGGTATTGTTGGTTCTATCCAAATCGGCCATAAGTCCGGAAGGATCGATTTCTATTTTTGCGATTTTACGCATGCTTGAAGGGATTTCGAACGAAAACTCTGGGTCTACCCAACGATGATCGGGCATTAAAATGCGCTTTATTTTTCCTTCTGCCGGTTTCTCCCCTCGCATGCTTTCTAGCGGAAAATAGTATAATTCCTGTTCTCCATTGTCGTAGGTAACCACAATATCAAGCGGCATTGCCATTCGGCCAATACGCGAAACAACCACTTCAGTTAATTTCCTGCCATCTGCCTCTACCGATTTGATGCCATAATCGATGGTATTGAGGGTATTCACCCAATCTTCTTTATACCAATCGAGTTCCAATCCGCTTTGGTTTTCCATAACCCGAATAAAATCATTCGGATTGGGATGTTTGAATTTCCAGGTGTCAAAATAGCGCAATAATCCTTTTGCCAGATTTTCGGCTCCAATGACATACTCCAACTGACTAAGGAATACGCTGCCTTTTACATAGGCATCCAGGCTGTATGCATAACTGGTATTAAAATGATCGGCATGGGTACTCATGGGTTCTTCTTTGCCACTGGTAGCAAGTGCAGCATAACTTGGGTAGTTTTCGGCAAATGGCCGGTCGGTGTAGGAAGCACCGGAAAGGAGATTCATTTTGGCCAATTCATTTTCCACCAGGTTGGAACCATAGGAGGTAAATCCCTCATCCATCCAGGCATACAGACTTTCATTGGTTCCCAAAACCATTTGATACCACGAGTGCATTTGTTCGTGCACGGCCACACCCACCAGGCTATTCAAGGGTCTGTTGCCGGTAATTAAGGTAGCCATGGGGTATTCCATGCCGCCATCGCCTCCCTGAATGTAATAATAATCGGTGTAGGGATATTTTCCAAAATGGGCGTTCATGATGTTTCGGGCCTTGTTCATGATGGCAGGAAGTTGTTGCCATTGTGCATCATAGCCTTTTCCTTTTTGCCAGAAGAAGTGCAGGGTACATCCATCATCGCCTTGCAATTTGGTGTGGGTAAATTCCGGATCGGCAGCCCAAACAAAATCGTGTACATTGGTGCTTTTGAAATGGTAGCGGAGTTTGTCACCGGCAGGAGGCTGCACTGTCTGGCCCGGCGATTCATATCCATAACCCACTTCCTGGGGATTGGTGAGGATGCCACCAGCAGCCACCACGTAATTTTTGTCAATGCTGATCTGTACATCAAAATCGCCCCAAACGCCGTAAAATTCACGACCGATGTAGGGATTGCTGTGCCAGCCTTGATAATCGTATTCGCAGAGTTTGGGATACCATTGTGCCATGGAGTAGGCCACGCCTTCCCGGTTATCACGTCCCGAACGACGTATCTGAATGGGTACCTGCGCATCCCAATCCATGTGTAAATCTACGGTTGAATTGGGTAAAATGGGTTTAAGCAGACTTACTTCTAAAATGGTACCGATGGTTTCAAACTTCAGCGGCTGGCCATCCATCGACAGATTTTGAACTTTTATCCAGCCTTGCTCTTCTGCCTTGAGGGTTTGAATGCGGCTTCCTACGCGCGGGTCGGCGTCTTCGATGGTGCGTGAACGCACATCCATCATACTATTGGGTTGAAATGCATTAAAATACAGATGGTAGAATATTTTTTTTAATGTATCCGGGCTGTTATTGGTGTAGGA
>JAGWYI010000494.1 GCA_018969455.1 Bacteroidota bacterium
ACCCTGAATATTTCACCAGCATTTACCCTGATCAATTTGGGCGATTCGGCGCTAACCAATGCGAAAATCCAGTTGGAGTGGAACGGGAATGTGTTGGAAGAACGAAATTGGAACGGGTATTTGCCCACTTATGGAGAAACCAATATCTATTTTAATCCGCAGGCTGTAAGTGGGGACGGAAACCTTAAAACGGTAATAAAAAACATCAATGGAGATAAAACTGACGTAGATTTTTCCAATAACGTGGAAAACTCCAGTTTTGTTGAGGCAGTAGGTTTTAACCACCAACAGGTAATATTGCGCTTGCGCACCGATAACTACGGAGCCGAAACCTATTGGGAGTTGCGCGACGCAGAGGGCAAGGTGCTTGATCACGGTGGCAACGAAAGCGTTGGGCCCAACGGCGGAGGGTCTTTGTCGAATGCACCTATCGGCTATGGCGCCTATGGCAACAACGTACTGATAAAAGATACGCTCACGCTTCCGAAATCGGGTTGCTATTCCCTGCATTTCGTAGATTATTACGGCGACGGAATATGCTGCAACTTTGGAAACGGATATTATAAACTATACAACATCAACAATCCGGCAATTCCGCTGCTTTCAGGTGGCGAATTTAAAGCCTACGACGACCGGGGCTGGGGCGTCTTTTCTGTTACAAGTACCAATGCGCTTCAAAAAACGGCTGTTTTGGAAGTTTTTCCCAACCCGGCTGCAGATCAATTGCACTTATATATAGAATACCCAGAGCCCGCTCCTATAACATCCTCTATTTTGGATCCGCTTGGGGCAACGGTGTACGTGTTCCCGGCACAAGAAATACCCAGTTCCAGCACCCAAATCGACCTGGATATCGCCCGCCTTCCTGCAGGAATGTATTATTTGCAAATTCAAATCGGAACGCAAAGAATTATACGAAAGTTTGTACATCTGAACGATTAAACCAACGATTGTTAGGCATTATACCTATTGTACTCAAATTTTTAAGACCCGTTTTCCCTACTTCCAAATTAAATAGGCTATAATAGCTGCCGAAAAACAAAATGCCTGCATTGGACTATATTGGCAATTCGACTTGTAAAATTGACTGCTGCATGCCAAAATAATACAAATGCAACGCTTGAAACAGATTAACAGCGACATTCGCACAACAGTATTTTCACTGCATGCGCGTGGCTTATCTTTTATCACAAATCATAATCCTAATGTTTAAAAAATTTCCTTTTTTCCTTCTTTTGCTGTTTTGCAATGTCCTGAATGCGCAATCGCTTTGGGAAGAGACCTCCGAATCCAACATTCCCCGTACGGGTGAACGCCGCATTATTCCGCAGAAATACAAGGTATATCAGCTGAAATTAAATACGCTTTTGCCCATTCTTCAGGCGGCGCCGGAACGATTTAAGAGCAATTTTGCAGAAAGCGATGTTGTGCTGACGCTTCCAAACGCCCAAGGGAATACCTTGCAATTTCGCCTTCAGGAGTCGCCGGTAATGGAACCCGAACTTCAATCCCGCTATCCAAACATTCGGTGTTATACTGGCCGCGGTATGGATGACCCCAGTGCGCTCATCAAATGCGATTTGGGCCCATGGGGGTTTCATGCCATGGTTATCCGCCCCGGCAAAAGCACCTTGTTCATAGACCCTTATCAACATGGAAACCGGGATTACTATATTGTATATGAAAAATCCGATTATCTGCCCAAGAAAGAGGACGCATTGTACACTTGCGGTACTGCAACAGATGGACTCACCGAACTAAGTCTCAAAAACAACAATAGTGAAGTGCAAGGCGACTGCCGCTTGCGAAAATACCGTCTTGCGCTCGCCTGTACGGGAGAATACGCCAGTTTTCACGGAGGGACAAAACCACTTGTTTTAGCCGCCATGAATACCACAATGAATCGAGTAAATGGGATTTATGAAGATGAAATTGCCATTACCATGCAATTGGTAGCTAAAAATGACACTTTGATCTTTTTAAATGCCAACTCCGACCCCTATACCAACAACGATGGAGCAACCATGTTGGGCCAAAATGTAAGCACCTGTAATGCCCGCATTGGTTCGGCCAATTACGACATCGGCCATGTATTTAGCACTGGAGGAGGGGGGATTGCCGGTTTGGGTGTTGTGTGTAGCAACAGCAAGGCGCAAGGTGTAACTGGCAGCAGCAGCCCCGTTGGAGATGCCTTTGATGTGGATTATGTCGCCCATGAAATGGGGCACCAATTTGGAGCCAACCATACGCAAAACAACAATTGCAACCGTGTGACCGGCGCTGCCATGGAACCTGGAAGTGCCTCTACCATAATGGGATATGCCGGAATTTGCAGCCCCAATGTACAATCCAATAGCGATGATTATTTCCATGCTTACAGCCTACAAGAAATAAACGCTTACTCTATACTGGGCAGTGGAAATACTTGTGCCGTAAAAATTACCACCGGCAACAACAATCCAAGCGTTAGTGCGGGAGCAGACTACATCATTCCCAAATCTACCTATTTTGCCCTCACGGCATCCGGGTCAGATCCCGACAACGATGCACTGAGTTATTGTTGGGAACAAATGGACCCCGAGTTTGCCACCATGCCCCCCGTTTCCACAAGCACAACCGGCCCTCTTTTCAGGTCCTTTAAGGGAACCAGCGCTCCTACCCGCTACTTCCCACGACTGGCCGATATCGTCAACAACGTGAGCCCTACCTGGGAGGTACTGCCTTCTGTTTCACGCACCATGCGATTCCGGGTAACCGTACGCGACAACAATCCTGCCGGCAGTTGCTCAAAAGAAGATGATGTGGTACTCTCGGTAAACAGTGCCACCGGACCCTTCCAGGTAAGCGCGCCGAATACCAATGTCGTGTGGTTTGTTGGCGAAAATAAAACGGTAAGTTGGCTGGTAAATGGTACCAATGGCGCTCCCATTAATTGCGCCAATGTGAAAATATCTTTATCTACCGACGGTGGATTTACTTACCCCGTAATTTTGGCCAACAGTGTTCCCAATACCGGATCGGCTAATGTGACGGTACCGAACAACCTGTCAAATACCTGCCGTGTAAAAGTGGAAGCCATTGGAAACATCTTCTTCGATATCTCCAATGTTAATTTTAGCATCCAGCAGCCGCCTACTCCTACCTTTTTAATTGCAGCCTCCCCCTCAAATACGCAGGTATGTGCCAACAGTGGCAATACCGTTACATTTAACCTCAGCCTTAGTGCCATTGCCGGCTTCAACGCACAAGTCAATCTGAGCGTTTCGGGGGCTCCGGCGGGCGCAACGGTAAACATCAGCCCCAATCAAGTCACACCCAACGGAACCGCCACGGTAAGCATTTCTGGCTTTTTACC
>JAGWYI010000495.1 GCA_018969455.1 Bacteroidota bacterium
CGACGACCGGGTATGGATCAATGTGTTGTTTCGGCTCTTAGACAAACCCGTCGTGCGCACCATTACCCTGTGCCTCAACGAGCAGAATCCATACACCTACCGCTTTGAGGAAAATAACCTGAAACCGTATTCGACCGATTATGTCAACAAAGGTTATTTGCAGTTGCCCGCCATTCCCGATACCATGGGTTTGTATGCGGATGCCTGGCATTTCAAAGGCAAGATATTCCTCTTGCAAGACGAACATTGTTTCTCTTCGGCAGGTTCGCTGATCTCCATGTGCCCGTTTTCCGATCAACTCATCAATGTCGGCAATTCCACGGGTTGGTTTGCCGGTTTCGGGGTAATGCCCTGGGTTTACTGCCTGCCCCATTCCAAAATCCTGTATTGGGTAGAGCCCCTGCTGGATTTTACCCGGGTGCGCCAACCCAAAGACCTTTTCCACAATGACCTCAAATTGCCGGTAGAAAAAAACTTCCAGCAGCACGTGGATCATTTCAGAAACAAAGGCAAGCTGTACACAGAAGACTATCTGTTTACCAAAGACCCCGTTTTCCGAAAAGCAATGGCCCGGGATTGAATCTCCAGTAGGCGGGCTCCTAAAATTCATACCAC
The DNA here is from genome assembly GCA_018969455.1 of Bacteroidota bacterium. GTDB lineage: Bacteria > Bacteroidota > Bacteroidia > Chitinophagales > Saprospiraceae > M3007. The sequence continues at coordinate 616 of JAGWYI010000495.1, forward strand.
ATGCGCGAAATTGTACCGCAGCTGTTCAGAACCGAATTCAGAAAGATCGTGGCCGTTTTGTCTAAGCGCTTCGGCCTGGAACACATCGAAATCGCAGAAGATATTTGCAGCGAGACCTTTCTCCTGGCAGCCGAAACCTGGGGGAAAAAGGGCATTCCCGAAAATCCCACAGCCTGGCTGTATACCGTAGCCAAAAACAAAACCCTCGACTATCTGAAACGAAACCAGCATTTTCGCGAAAAGGTAAGCCAGGCCTTGAAAAACAACCCGGACTCGGAGTCGTCGGTTTTGGACATCGATCTACATCAGGAGAATGCCAAAGACAGCGAACTCAGCATGTTGTTTGCCATTTGCCATCCGGCCATCCCCGAGGAAGCGCAGATCGGCCTTGCGTTGCGCATCCTGTTTGGACTGGGCATCGATGAAATTTCGGATGCCTTTTTAAGCAACAAGGAGACCGTAAACAAACGCCTCCATCGGGCCAAGGAAAAATTGCGGGAAGAAAACATCCGGATGGAAATGCCCGTTGCCGGTGAAATTGCCGGGCGCCTGTCGGCGGTGCTCCGCATCCTGTATTTGTTGTTCAATGCCGGGTATTATGCTCCCGCCAAAAACAGCGTCATCCGGAAAGAGATTTGTTTGCAAGCCCTCCAACTCGCCTATCTCCTCAGCGAATTCAAAAGCACCCATACGCCCGCGGTAGATGCCCTGATTGCCCTCATGTGCTTCCATGCCTCCCGCTTCGAGGCCCGCCTGCAAGACAATGCCCTGGTGCTGCTCGACGAACAGGACCGGTCGCTTTGGGACCAGCAATTGATTCAAACCGGCGAGCGGTACCTGAACCAATCGGCAACAGGCGCTTCCTACACCAAATACCACCTGGAAGCAGCCATCGCCTACTGGCATACCCGGGAAAATACCCATCCCGACAAATGGCCCCATATTTTAAAATACTACAACCTGTTGCTCCAGATCGAATATTCGCCCGTGGCAGCCCTGAACCGAACCTATGCCCTGTTTAAAAATGAAGGCCCCGAAGTCGCCCTGGCTGAAGCCCGCAAACTGGCGCTCGACGATCAGCACCTGTACCATGCCCTGATGGGGCAACTTTGCCTCGGCATCGATGAAGATGCATCCGTCCGGCATTTTCGGCAGGCCATGGCGCTTTCAAAATCGGACAGCGAAAAACAGTTGCTGCAGAAAAAAATAGACGCACTGCTGTCCCGGAACCGCTGAGACAATTCCCGGGCCCCTCGGAAACAGCCTTTCCCGATGCCCGGCGGGGGCATCGGGAAGACCGTTGAGCTTGTTTCAGATCAAATTCAATTCCAATGGCTCCGACCAGCCGCTTTGGTTTTGTCGGGAACCGATGGAGCGCAGGCGGAACATCACCGATTTGCCGGAAGGCAAACCTTTGATCCGCATGGCCTGGCCCGAACTGTAAGTGCCGTTTTGCCAGCTTTCCCCTTTGTCGAGCGAAAACTCCAGGCCGGTGGTGCGCACCAGTTTGGGATCGGGCAGCACATAGCGCAGTTCCAGTTCGCCTGAAACCTTTTGTGGCAGCGCGCGCAGGCTCGTTGGCGGCAGCAGATTTCGCGTGGCGCTGTTGTTGCGCCCATCCGAAACCGGAAAACCGGCATTGACCCCCCAGGTCGCCTGTCCGTTGGAATGGTAGTTGAGGTCATTAACCAGTTCGTTCAGGCTTTGCAGCACCGCGGCCATCGCTTCCTTTTTGACAGCAGTCCGGTCGGCGCCGCCTTGCGTGCTTTGCGCCAGGGCCGCCACAAAGGCATCGTTCAGGGAATGCAGTGCCTGCACCTTGGGCAAAAAAGCGGCATATTCGGGTTGTTCCGTCATGCGGTTCACCACATTCTGGACAAATGGAATGAGCGCGCCCTGGGGCAATTTTTGAAAAGCGATTTTTTTAATGGTCATTTTCATGATGAAATAAAATTGAGAAGTGAGAAAACAAGGCAGCGGTCTTCGGCGCCGCTGATGCTGCAAATGTGCATGCATGCCCCTCTAAAAAAAACGTACAAATTTCGGGGAGTTTTCCACCAAAAACGGGGTTGCATTCGCGCCATCTTTGGTAAAAAACGGCCTTTTTTGACCGTTTTTGGGCAAAAAACCGGGTTTTGGGCGCAAAAAAAAATAACATTTTTGAGCAAGTTTTCCAGCGAGGCCCGGGATCCGGTCGCATTTTTTTCGTGGACGCACGCTTAAATCCTTGAAAATCAATTGCCAAAAACCTTTCGGCAGATTCCGGCGGGTCGAAAGCAGTTGCCGAAAAGGCTTCGAATCTTGCCAAAAGGTTAAAAGCAGTTGCCGAAAAGGCTTCGGATCTTGCCAAAGGGTTAAAAGCAGTTGCTGAAAAAGCTTCGGATCTTGCCAAAGGGTTAAAAAGCAGTTGCTGATGAGGTTTCGGATCGTTCCGGCGCCCTGGTTTTGGGGCGAAAGGGCGCGGTATCGGGCGATCTTATGGCATACAGGGTAATCATGGGTGACTGACTGGGGATTATACCGGTGTCCGCCGGATTCGGTGTATAAATCGAACCGTATGGCGTCAAATTGAATCAAACGGAATTAATCGGAATCGAATGAAATCCAACCAAATCCAACGAAATCAACGGGAATCGATCGGAATTGGTTGGAATTGAACGAAATCCAACCGATTCCAACGAAATGAACCGAAATCGTAGAGACGTTGCATGCAACGTCTCTACGATTT
>JAGWYI010000496.1 GCA_018969455.1 Bacteroidota bacterium
TTACGCCGCCAGATTTTGTGCATAACGATCTTTATAAATCATTATAAATCAGCGAAATCCATCCTGATTTATCCACAAAATCCGGCGAATTCTGGTATAAAACGGGAATTTTATCCATTTGGTTTAAATTTTGATTTCAGATCCTTGTTTAATTTAAAAAACATTTTGTTTATTTGCGGATACATTTAAAACATCTAAAACCCGGACAAATGACTACGCCATTTCTTGGTTTGCGCACCGTCATCTACCGCGTACCCAATCTGGCTGCTGCTGCCGAATGGTATACCAATGCAGTTGGCCAGGCGCCCTATTTCAACGAACCTTATTATGTAGGTTTTAACGTGGGTGCTTATGAACTCGGCCTGCATCCTGAAGAAAAAGCAGGGCCACAAAAAGCCGAAAATGTGGAGGTTTATTGGGGTGTAGACGACATAGAAGCCCAATATGCCCGATTGCTCGACCTCGGTGCACAGGCACACGAGGCTCCGCAAAATGTGGGTGAAGACCTCTGGGTGGCCATGGTGAAAGATCCATGGGGTAATATTTTGGGTTTAATTCAAAATCCGCACTTTAAACTGTGATTTTGTTGGATTTTGAGCGTATTCAGGGTGGGTGTTTCTGATTCTTATGGATTTACCGGATCTGTTATGCACTCATTGCACGACGCTCATTTTAGCCTGTTATACTTTACGCCGCCAGATTTTGTGCAGAACGATCTTTATAAATCATTATAAATCAGCGAAATCCATCCTGATTTATCTACAAAATCCGGCGAATCCTGGTATATAAAATATGGAAAAACCCGAAAACGCGCTGGAATTCAGTGCACACATCGAATTATCGGACAACAAGTTGTGGGGTGCGCATTTCCACGTGCCCGACCCGATTGCCCAGGTGTTTCTGGGCATGGGCGATAAGCGCGTGGTTGTGCGCATCAACGGCATTTTGGAGTATCAGTGTGCGCTGGTTTCGATGGGTGATGCTTATTATGTGGTAACGGTAAACAAAAAAAACCGCGATGCCTTGAAATTGAAGGCAGGTTCGCCTGTCCAGGTGCTGATCTGGAAAGATGAAAGCACTTATGGCTTGCCTATGCCCGAAAGTTTTGCCGAATTGCTGGCTCAGGATGAACAGGGCAACGCCTGGTTTCACGCGCTCACACCCGGGAAGCAGCGCAACATTTTGTATTACATCAACCAGGCCAAAACGATTGACAAACAAATCGATCGCGGGCTTTTGATGCTCGAGCATTTGCGCAAGATGAACGGCAAAATTGATTTTAAAATCCTGAATGCGGATATAAAGGCTGCCAACAGGAACGTCTGAAAAAAAGAGGCTGAACAATCCGACCTTGGATGTTCAGCCTCTTTTTTAATGGACAAACAGCGCCTTATGCTTTGGGCATGGGCTTGTTTTTGTCTTTTTTAATGTTTTTGCCCATTCCGGCCTCTTGCCAAAAGGCGCCTTTAACCTTTTTGCCTTGTGTTTTTTCGGCCATGGCAGCCGCATTGGTGGCACTGATGATGCCGCCGGAAACGCACAAGTCGGAGAATTTCACCTTTTCGGTAGATCCGGGCTTATTGACCTCGCCGTCTTGTTTGATAACAGAGGATTCGAGGATGTTTTTCACCTGTTTGGCCGACAGTTCCGGATAGTAGGAACGGATGATGGCAGCCACGCCTGCAGCGGCAGGAGAGGCCATGGAAGTGCCCTGGAACGAAGCGTATTTGTTATCGGGAACCGTAGAGTATATGGCCACGCCCGGGGAGAAGAGGTCTACATTCTTTTTACCGTAGTTAGAGAAGTTGGCAACGCGTTTTTCGCCGCCTTTCCAGGACAAGGCGCCAATTTCCATCCAGGTAGAAACGTTTTTCTCTTTTTTGAACAACCCTGCTTTTACCGGTTTTTTGTACATATCGTTGGGGAAATTGGGGTCGGTGTCGTTGTTTTCGGAGTCGTTGCCGGCAGCGTGTACCAGCAATACATCGTGATCGGCGGCATATTTCATGGCCGCATCTACATAAGCTTTGTTGGGGCTGTATCCTTTGCCAAATGACATGTTGATGATGCTGGCGCCGTTGTCAACGGCATAATAGATGGCATTGGCCACATCCTTGTCGCGTTCGTCGCCATCGGGAACGCAGCGTACGCTCATGATGCGCACATTGTCGGCGATCCCGTTGATGCCGATGCCATTGTCGCGTTTTGCGGCAATAATGCCGGCAACGTGGGTTCCATGGCTGGCGTCGGGGCCGCGGTAGTCGTTGTTGCCATAGAAGCGGTTGCTCAGGTCGTCGTAGTTATCGCCCACGATGCTGCGCGGGTTGTAATCGGGGTTCAGGCCGTATTTCAGTCCGCCATTGAAGTAATCGTAGGCTTCTGTTTTTTGTTCTTCGAGTGATTCCGGGGTAAGGCCTTGCGCCATAACGGCTTTGGCAATTCCGAGGGCTTCTTTCAGTTCTGCATTGCTGCCGGCGTCAATTTTACCCAGGTCTTCCATGGTAAAGTTCTTTTTGCCGGTTGTTTTTTCGATGGCAGCAAATGCGCCCTCTATTTTTCCGAATTGGGCATCCATTTGGGATTTTTGGCCTTCCAGTTCGCCGCGTTTTTCTTCGAAAGCCGCTTTGATTTCCATGTAGGCATCATATTCTTTTTTGGCGTCGCCGCTCAGGGATTTGCCATCTACGTTGTTGTATTTTTTACCCAGGCGCACGTATTCGCGCGTGAGTTCGTAGGTATCGTGGTCTACATTTTTGCCGTCTTTGCCGCCGATGAAGTTCCAGCCATGAATGTCATCCACATAACCGTTGTTGTCATCGTCTTTGCCGTTGTTCGGGATTTCGCCCGGGTTGGTCCACATCACGTCTTTGAGGTCTTCATGTTTGTAATCAACCCCTGAATCGAGCACTGCTACGATGATGGTTTGGCTTTTTTTGCCTTTGGCTTTCAGTTGTTTGAGGGTTTCGTCGGCGCCGGTTCCGTTTACTTTGTCTTTAACGGGATCGAGTGTAAACCAGTTTTCAGGTGCTTTGGATTGTTGCGCGTTGGCGCTCAGTACAGTCATGCAGCAGGCAAAAGCCAGCAAACATTGTTTAAAATTCATGTCAGGAATGTTTAATGAAAAAACGAATGCGCCATTATCAACAGACAACAGGGCAATTTTACAATGAACGAACCAGCAAATGTACATTTTTCTTGTGGCGTACCCGGATGTTTAGACAAAAACGGGCTCAAAACCGGCCAATGAAGGGCTTGGGGCCTACTGGTAAACGAAAAGTTTGTGGCAGAAAAGTGAAATTATCAAAAATACAAAATAATCTATTTTAAAAACAGGCTTATT
>JAGWYI010000497.1 GCA_018969455.1 Bacteroidota bacterium
CCCTGGCCGATTCTGCCCCTGAAATTATAATTTCCCTAAAAGAATCGGCAAATGCAGGTAATTGGGTAGCTGCATATTCCAAGCAAAAACTTACCCTGATTCGGCGTTTGTCGGCAGAAAACACCTGGTTGGCAAAATACGATCCTGCCTTGAACTTGGATGACATATTGCGATTGTTGAAAAAATCGGAGGATGTATTGGATGTCCAGGAAAACCAAAAATCCAACGATCGGCACTAAGTGAAGCATTTTTGGCAAAAACCGGCATTCATTCGAGGGGTATACATTTGCCTTGCCCTTCTGGTGTCCTTCCAGAAGTGGTTTCTTACCCACCAAAAAGGTGGTACTGGCGCAACCGATTACGAAAATTACCTCATTTTTCGGAATGCCTTCCGACATTTATGCAACCACCAAAACCTCTATCAGGCCTTCCCAAGCGAGCAGTGGGATTTGTTTAAATACAGTCCGGCGTTTGCCCTTTTTATGGCGCCCTTCGATCCCTTGCCCGATTTTTGGGGATTATCCCTCTGGAATTTGATCAATGCTTTGGTTCCATTATTTGCCCTATATCAAATTACTCCACTACTGCCGCGTCAAAAGGCCTTTATTGCCTGGTTTGTTTTACCGGAAATGGTCATTTCCCTTCAAAATAGTCAAAGCAACGGCCTTACTTTGGGTTGTCTTTTATGGGCTTTTTCATCTTTTGAACGCACAAAATGGTTTTCTGCCGCTTGGGGCATTGCTGCGGCAACATTTATTAAAATATTTGGCATCATAACTGCTCCGGCAGCGCTTTTATACCCCAGCCAGAGCACTTTTTGGTGGAAACTGGCTTTTTCAGGCCTGTTTTTTTTCTTTTTGCCGCTCATTTTGGTGTCGCCCCAACAATTGATCCAGCTTTATGTGTGGTGGTGGCATTTGCTTCAAAATGACCACAGTGCTTCGGTGGGCTTGTCGATAGCTGGTTGGCTGAGCGCTTGGTTTGGCTGGTCGCCGCCCAAAATTCTGATTACCTTAAGCGGTTTGGGGGTATTGTTGGCAACCATTTGGATGCATCAACAAAAAGCAGGCTGGTCCGAACGCCTGGCCATTTGGGGAACCCTGCTGGTTTGGGTCGTCATCTTTAACCATAAAGCGGAATCGCCCACGTTCGTCATTGCCCTTTGTGGCGCCGCATTATGGTATTGCAGTCTTGAAAAAGCATATTATTTTGAAACTACTTTATTGATTTTGGTATTTATCTTTGCATCGCTTACACCCACCGATTTATTTCCAACGCGTATACGCACACAATGGGTTCAGCCTTATGCATTGAAAGCTGTTCCATGCATCGTGCTTTGGGTGTATGCGAGTGCCAAACTGCTTTTGCTCCCCCCGAAAAGGCAGCTTGAAGCAATGAATACCTAACCCAAGCCGGCGAAATGTCGGCCTCATCAATTTATGCAGGAATTAATCATCAAATTTATCAAATTCGGAATAGTCGGTTTCTCCGGTGTGGGAGTTGATTTTGGCACAACCTGGTTATGTAAAGAAAAGATGGGCATTAACCGATACCTGGCCAACAGCATAGGCTTTTCTGCTGCGGTTATTTCCAATTACATTTTAAATCGGCTCTGGACATTTCACAGCACCGATCCGGGCATTGCCCTTCAATTTGGCAAGTTTTTGGTGGTCGCCTTGGTGGGTTTGGGGCTCAACAACGCCATTTTATTTTGGTTGCACGAGCAAAAAGGCAAGCAATTTTATTTCTCCAAATTGCTGGCCACAGCAATTGTAATGCTATGGAATTTTGGCGCCAACTACTTATTTACCTTCAAATCATAAAAAACCATTGCCAATGTTGTTGTTGTTGTTGGGCGTGGTTTTTCTATTGATGCGCTGAAGTTTTACTTCACGTACCGGCTGCAACAAAAGCGGCACCTTTTCCTCTACGACCGAATCGGAATCAAGACCAAACCAGTTTTTTGGTGAAGAAACCCAGCCTTTCATGCTAAGGTAAGCCGAAATGATGATGTGTTCCCGCCAGGGCATTTCATTCTCATTCGACAAGAATTCTTCGATCAATACAAAGCGGAAATCTCCGGTAGGATATTTATTGGATACTGTATGATACCGGGAATATACCGTTAATTCACCGTTTTCAACCAATTCTTCTACCACCTTGTTCATAAATACATTCATGCGCTGCTGAACCCGAAAGCCCAACCTGAAAATCACTTTGTAAACATCGTCTGGCGCAATGGTATTTACCTCATATTGCATGGTATAAGGCTCATCGGTCGTTTGTATGTGTACAAACCAATAAACATCGGCACGTTTGGGTTGGGTTTGTAAAATGGAATACAAAACCTTCGCCTCCACCTTTTTCGGATGCTTGGCTGTGGTAAGAAACACCAGGTTGGTCGCAAATTTCGGGATCGATTCATCGTTGCTCAGCATGATTAGTTGATCCAAAAAGTCTTTAATGCGAATATCATCGGAGTAAGATTGCCGGATCTGCTTGGCCCGGACCCACAATTGCATCATGCCAAACAACAGGGCCGTCATAAGAACGGTTACATAGCCGCCATCTGCAAATTTGGACGCGTTGGCATAGAAAAACAACAGTTCAACCGACAAATAAAAGATAAGCATAAACCAAACCAACAACTCGCTGGTGCGGCGAATTACCAGCCAATTGGCCAACAGAATGGTGGTGCATAACATGGCCAACACGATGGCGAGTCCGTAAGCGGCTTCCATCGCCGAACTTTGTCTGAAATAAACCACCGCACCCACACATCCCAACCATAAAAAACTGTTAACCGTTGGAATATATATTTGGCCCTTTAAATTGGTTGGAAATTTTACGGTCATTTTGGGCATCAACCCCAGCCGAACAGCCTCCGATACCAGCGTAAAAGAACCTGATATCAAGGCCTGACTCGCAATAATGGCTGCCAGCGTGGCAATAATAATGCCCGGCCACAAAAACCAGTCGGGCATCATCCCGTAAAACGGATTTTCATCCAAACGCTTGCCTTCATGGTGCAATAACCAGGCAGCCTGTCCTAAATAATTTAATACCAGACAAATTTTTACATATATCCAGCTAATTTGAATATTCTGTCGGCCACAGTGCCCAAGGTCGGCATATAAAGCTTCTGCTCCGGTGGTACACAGAAATACAGCGCCTAAAATGAGCACGCCCTTGGAATTATGCATCAACAATTGCAATCCATAAGCCGGATTCAAAGCCTCCACAATACTCCAGTCGGCCATGATCAGCGAAAGCCCCAATACACCCAACATCGAAAACCACACCAACATAATGGGTCCGAAACTGCCTCCAACTGCT
>JAGWYI010000498.1 GCA_018969455.1 Bacteroidota bacterium
TTACACGGAGGTACGGAGTTGCACGGAGATTTTTATTTTCAAGGGTGGAACATTACGGGCATTTTCCCACAATTTCTCATCCGGATTATTCACAATCAATACCTTTAAACAAATCTCAATACTCCGCGCATCTCCGTTCCTCTGTGTAACTCTGTGTCCCTTTTTCTCTGTGTCCCCTAGGGTGAGGAAGTCCAGTTTGTACTTTCTTAAAAAAAGGGCCACAGAGTTACACGGAGGTACGGAGTTGCACGGAGATTTTTATTTTCAAGGGTGGAACATTACGGGCATTTTCCCACTATTTCTCATCCGGATTATTCACAATCAACACCTTAAAACAAATCTCAATACTCCGTGTATCTCCGTACCTCTGTGTAACTCTGTGTCCCTTTTTCTCTGTGTCCCCTAGGGTGAGGAAGTCCAGCTTGTACTTTCTTAAAAAAAGGGCCACAGCGTTACACGGAGGTACGGAGTTGCACGGAGATTTTTATTTTCAAGGGTGGAACATTACGGGCATTTTCCCACAATTTCTCATCCGGATTATTCACAATCAACACCTTAAAACAAATCTCAATACTCCGTGCATCTCCGTCCCTCCGTGTAACTCTGTGTCCCTTTTTTCTCCATATACTCCATTCCCTCCCCCGTGTTTAGCCACCAACCATACCCCAGCGTATGAAACCCAAGCTCGAAAATCTCGCGCATCGAACTCCTGCGCAGTCGTTTTTATGTTACGAGGTGCTTGCTCCCTCGTTCGAATTCCATTGGCACTATCATCCCGAATACGAACTTACCTATATTGTAAAAGGCAAGGGAAAGAGACTGGTTGCCGATGGCTATGAGGATTTTCAGGCGGGCGATTTCGTGTTGTTGCCGCCCTTAGTACCCCATACCTGGATATCAGAAAAGGCAGAAAATGAGACTTGCCAGGCCATTGTTATCCAGTTTTCGCATGAATTTGTGGAAAAACTCTTTCAGTTCGCGGAGCTGCAAGATTTGGAACCACTGTTTGCCAATGCCGGCCGCGGACTACAATTTACACTGCCAGACGAGGCGCTCTGGCACTTGTTACACCCCATGCTCCAGGCCGACGAACTTACCCGATTTACCTTGTTGTTACAGATCCTGGGCCAATTGACCAGCCTTTCCGCGGCGCCCATCGCTTCCTTGCTGTATAAGCCCTTGAAAGGAAATGAAAACCAGCAGCGGATCAATAAAGTCTTGTTGTATGTACAAAATGAGTTTCGACAAAATATTTCCTTGCAGCAGGCGGCATCGCTCCTGCATTTATCCGAAAGTGCTTTTTGTAAGTTTTTCAAACGCACCTGCGGGAAAACCTTTTCCGATTATACCAACGAAATCCGCATTGCCTATGCCTGCCAATTATTGATCGAAACCGACAAATCCATCGGCGAGATTGCAGCGGCATCGGGTTTTGAATCGCTTACTTATTTCAATCGGGTGTTTTTACGGAAGAAGGGTCAGCAGCCCTTGGCGTTTCGGAAGATGAAAAGGTGAAATGATACTACCCTCAGCGAAAAAAATCCTGCTGAACAACCAATATTAAAAAACGCATATTGGGCCGATTTGCAACTTTAATCATCAAATAAGGTGCAATAATGTTTTCGGCTACCAATTTAAGTTTGGTACCTCAAATCTCATTGGTCTCTCCGGATTTTTTAATAAAATTTAGAATGCAGAATTTGTAGCAGCGTGCGGTATATTATAGCCGTCCGATTTCCTCCGAAGTGAGACCAGTAAATCGAACAATTTTTTCAAGGGGCTCTCCTTCAGATTTCATTTGACGGGCGATTTCAATATTGCGCTCTTCTTTACCTTCATCAAACGAATTATCCACCACATTTTTCAAATCGCGGTAATACTTTAAACTCTCCTCATATTTATTTTTTTCATCTGGCGTGAATTTGGCTATTTCAGCAGCCTCGAATAGTTTTTGAAATACCCTTTCTTGTAGCGCCTGCGGTCTGTACTGCAAATAAGGGAGTTTCAGTTCAGATCCGAACAACTTTTTGAAGCCAAAATCAGTAAACGGATTAATATATTTGTCCTGGAGCGCCGTGGAGTAATCGTTTGAAAACAAAAATACGGAAAATAGCGGCGCCTCGCATGCGTTTTCCAGGATTTTCAACACATTTTGTTCTGCTTAAGTTTCCATGCCCAATTCTGCCAAAAGCCTCCGGGAAGCAACTTGTATGTATATTATTTTCTATTTCCTGTTTGCCCGCACATCGTGTCAACAGAATATCGACAATTAAAAGGATTTCCATTATCCATCAGGGATTGCTAGATGCTTGAATGACAACAAGAACCTCAATACCCAAACTTCCCGCCCCACTGCAAGCGCAACTGGGCCCGATATTTCTCCTCCGCCGGGTTTTTACCCGGTTCATACAAGATCTGACCCATGATTTCGGCCGGCAAATTGTCCTGTTGCACAAAATTGCCTTCAAAATCGTGGGCATACTGGTACCCGGAACCGTAATTCAATTCCTTCATCAATTTGGTGGGGGCATTGCGCAAATGCAGCGGTACCGACAAATCGCCGGTTTTGCGCACCAAATCCAGGGCTTTGTCAATGGCCAAATATCCGGCGTTGCTTTTGGGCGAAACCGCAAGGTAAATGGCACATTCTGAAAGGATAATGCGCGCTTCCGGCATCCCGATCATGCGAATGGCATCCATGGTGGTGCTTGCCAGCAACAAAGCGTTGGGGTTGGCTAAGCCGATGTCTTCGGCGGCCAGGATTACCATGCGGCGGGCGATAAACTCAATGTCTTCTCCGCCGTTTAGCATACGTGCCAGCCAATACACGGCCGCATTGGGATCGCTGCCCCGCATACTTTTGATAAACGCGGATATTATATCGTAATGCTGTTCGCCACTTTTGTCGTACAAAGCGGCATTTTCCTGGATGACTTCTTTTACCGTTGCATTGGTGATGTGCAAAGGCACACCCGGCTTTCGGAAATTGCTCACCAACTCCAGCGCGTTCAGCAAGCGCCGCGCGTCGCCGCCCGAATACAGCAACAAGGCATCGTATTCGTCGATGATGATTTCGGCCGATTTCAGTTGTTCGTCTTCGTGTAAAGCCCTGTCTACCAGTCCAATCAGTTCGGCTTTGCTTAAATGCTGCAACACATACACCTGGCAGCGCGACAACAGTGCCGGAATCACTTCAAAGGACGGGTTTTCGGTGGTAGCGCCGATGAGGGTCACTACGCCTTTTTCTACCGCGCCCAGCAAGGCATCTTGCTGACTTTTGGAAAAACGATGGATTTCATCGATGAATAAAATAGCGCCTTTGGATTTGAACAG
>JAGWYI010000499.1 GCA_018969455.1 Bacteroidota bacterium
AAGAGTAGAATCGTATAGCTGTGGATACACTACTTTTTTAGCCTGATCGCTGGTTCCACCGGCTGCCAGAATAGCATCTTTCAACGACTTGCCAAAAGGTTCCAATTTGGGAAACATAACCCGGCCCGAGCGCAGGTTGATGGTAACGCCCGGTACGAAATCGAATAAGCCATCGGGTCCTGGATCACTTTGGAGGTTGAGGTTATCCAATCCGAACACCTGCAAAAGTGGTCGGGCTTTGAGTCCATCTGGAACATCGCCGTCGAGAAATCGCTTTTGCCCTTTTCCGGGGTCCTCATAAACAATATCAAAACGAAAATTCTGTGGATCCACATTGGTTGCGCCCACTGCATAAACGTTTTTCATCATCAGATCCCAGATCGGGTACCGCACATTGGCAGTGGTACTTTTTAACATTTTGACAAACAACACATTGTTGTTTACAGAGTCTCTTGGATCTGTTTTGGGGGCGTCCTGAAACAGTTCACCCACTTTATGGGGTATTCCATTATAGGTGTATTCAAAGGCTACGCCCACGGTTTGGTCGGGCTGCACATTCAGGTTGAGGCTGATGAAGCCCAATTGTTCGTTATAGGTATATTCTGAGGTAGAAAGCAAACGCGCCGTTACTTTTTCAAAGTCGCGAATTTGCCGATACCCCTGCGAATTCATATAATTTACAACTTTGGTATTGTAGCGCAGGCTGGGATTGGCAGCCAAATCACTCAAAATTTGGCCATAAATCCGATTGTTTTCGTTATCGGGCAAGGGCGTGTTGTTCACATCATAATGCGGATAAAGAGGCGGATTACCCGGAAGTTTTACATTGGGTACCGACACAATTTTATTGAAAGCCGAGTCAACCTGCCCTTGAAGGAAAGGCACGGGTTCGCCCAGATCGGCAATTGCTACAATATCACGTACGTTTTCAGTAACATTTTTATCGTTGGTGATCCAAACCTCCATGCGGGTAATGGAGAAAAGGGAAAGCGGCACGGGAAGGCACTTGAGTGAAGTTTCGAAACCGTTTCGGTTCCATTGGCTTAAGAAAAAGTGCCTGTTTTCATCATATTCATCAATGGGTTTGCTGAATGTTTGCACCTGCGCGCCCCCTTGTAAGGTTAGGGAGTTTTGTTTAGACCGTTGCTGAGCAGCCACGAAAGTAGAGCGGAGGTGGCCCGTTTTGAATTCCATTTTCACGCCAAACAGGTTTTGGACGCCCTTGATCAGGTTGGAACGCAAAGGAAGGGAAACGTTGCCCGCTTCTACATTTTGTATGATTTCGTCTTCTGAAAATTGCTTGGGATCATAATGCAATTTCATTTGGTTGTCAAAATCGAAGGTCGCCTGGTTGTTGTAGTTGAAATTCAAATTGAGTTTTTCTCCCACTTTACCTTGGGCCGTCATATTGATCACCATATCAAAATCAAAAACGCCATTGGCTTGTTGTCTCTGGGTAAGAATGGGGTTTTTGGTTTTTTGATAATTATACCCCAAAGTGAGGTTGATGTTTCCCTGCGGCTTGATGTCAACGTTGGTTCCCCCAAACAAGCGATCAACCAAAGAGGTTTTTACATTGTACTTGGCAATAGGGTCTTCTCCTGCTTGGCCCTTTCCCTTTCCGGATGCTACACCTTGCAAGCGGTCAAAATACGCTTGCTGTTGTTTTTGATCGCGCCAACGCAAATATTCGTCGAAGGTCATGTAGGTGGGCGACCGATAAAAATCCTCTCCGATTTTTTCAGTGATCAAATAGCGGTTGGAAACAGGATCGTATTCTACCTGTTGATCAATCACGCTCGGATCATCCAGATCGAACGGGTTTTTATCGTTTTTGTTGATAAAATCGTCATATCGATCCTGTAAAGGAGGCAACGTATCGGGCAATGGAGTTGGTACCGGTTTCCACGCTGGCGCAATGGATGGCGCTGTTTCGGGGTACAAAATGTTGAACCGCACAGCATCTGCGCTTTTAAAAGCATAAAAAGTACTTAAAGCAAGCACGCCAATGGCCACAAGAAGGCTGTTCCTCTTCGTCATAATTCGAAAAAAGCAGGTGTTAAAAGTGTTGTATTGACGCAAGTTGCACCGGCCAGGTTGCCTGACAGATCAATTTCAAAGCGTTTATTTACAGGAAATTCCACATCCCAACGGAAGCCTCTATCTTTGCCGGGTCGCTTGTTAAACTTTCCCTCCATGTACAGTCTTCCACAACTGCTTCAACAAATTCAGCAATACACCCTCGAACACCCCCTGCCCAATGCACCCACAGGCTTGTATGAGCCCTGTACTTACATGCTCGATTTGGGCGGAAAACGCCTCCGCCCTGCGTTTTTGCTCATGGCATATAATATGTATAAATCTGACATTGAATATGCTATGCCAGCAGCATGGGCTATTGAACAGTTTCACAATTTTACGCTGATGCATGACGACATCATGGATGCAGCACCGCTTCGCAGGGGGAAAGCCACTGTACACACGAAATGGAATCTCAATACCGCCATTCTGAGCGGCGATGTGATGCTCATTCTGGCTTATGCACAGTTGGCACAATATGCCGATGCCTCCTTAACCCAGGCCTTGTTGCGCATTTTTAATCGCGTGGCCATTGGAGTGTGTGAAGGCCAACAACTGGATGTCAACTTCGAAACCCAGTCGGAGGTCAGCCTCGATGCATACATTCAAATGATCGAATTAAAAACGGCAGTACTCTTGGGTGGCGCCCTCGAAATGGGCGCAAGATGTGCTGGCGCCAACGAAACCGATGCAAAACTTTTGTATGAGTTTGGCCGACTGGCAGGTATTGCATTTCAAATTCAGGATGACCTGCTTGACACCTTTGGCGATCCGGAAAAATTTGGAAAACAAGTAGGCGGCGATATTCTTCAAAATAAAAAAACATTTTTGGTTCTTAAAACCTACCAAGTGGCGCCCCAAAACGATGTAGAGGAATTGCATAACTGGATGAAAACAGATTCCTCCTTCAACGGTGATGCCAAAATTAAGGCCGTTCAGGAATTGTTCATCCGAAATGGTATTCCACAAATGGCAGAACAAGCCAAGCAGGCATTCCAAACTGAAGCCTTTTTGGCCCTCGATGCCGTTCAATTGCCCGAATCCAACAAATCCGAATTGCGCCAATTGGTGAGCGACCTGCTCATCCGGGAATCCTAAGAAATTGTTTTAATACCTCCGGCAAAGATGAATAGTAAAGATTTTGGCGCCCGGCAAGGCTAATTTTTAAGGAAATAACGAGGTCCTATTGCCGAAAAAAATAAATGCAGCATGGCGTTAAAAGATTTGCCTTTCAGCATTTCGGAGGTTTTAAA
>JAGWYI010000500.1 GCA_018969455.1 Bacteroidota bacterium
ACCAGGATTCGCCGGATTTGTGGATAAATCAGGATGGATTTCGCTGATTTATAAAGATCCTTATACACAAAACCCGGCGGCGTAAATTATAACAGTCTCTTTTCAATAAAATCCCGGTAACAACCCTGGTTGTCCGAATGAAACGGGTCGTCTTCATTTTTTCTTTTAACCCCGTTTTTTACACCTTTTAACAATATTATAAGAAATTCGTAAGTTTGCGGAAATAACTACTCTGTTGGTTGACCTATCATACATACGCGATACATTAAATACTAAAGATTTAGAAGCCGCCCTCGAAAAACTTCGGGAATGGGCAACAGCACATAAGCCACAGGAAGTTATTTTTTGCGATCAACAACTTTTTAATTTTAAAACAACCAAAGACCCATTTAGCCGGGGCATTATCACTTACGAACTCCACCAAATGAACATGGCGAAAATCAACTTCGCCTTGCTCGAAAAACTCAACGAATTAGAAGGCCAGCATCAGGCGAAAGGAAATATACCAAACCCGGGCGCCCCTTACCACGCCCTTTCCTGCGACCGCGTGGATCAAACCGACGCCTTCGAACAATACCGCAAGCAATTAGCAAAAGAAAAAATACAATTTTACTATTTATACGGCGCTGAACCACAAGCCCATAAAAGCCTGTTTTCCCGACTTGCCCTGGAATCGGAAGCCCGAAACAAACGAACCGTGCTCCAAATTGATTTGAACATCCAGGAAAGCCGCGACCCGGATATTTATAAGGAAAAATTTGTGCGCGACCTCTACGCCATGTTGGGGGTAGATCCCGAGCTCCATGAAAACCTGCTGGATTCCAATTTGCAGTTTTTGATCGAAAAAAGCCCGAAAATAAAGTCTTTAAGGGCCCAGGATGCCGTATTTATTCTGGCGCATGTGAGCCACTGGACCTGGGACAAGGACCTTACCCCGGCCGCAGCGCGCTGGTTTATCCTCGATTTTTGTAAATGTGTGATGCCCGCCGACACGCCGGAGCTGCTCTTTTTCTTCTCGTTTGATTATGATGAATCTTTAAACGCCTCGGTAAAAACAGAGGTGGTAGATGCCGTGAAGAAAAGTGAATTTGTGAAAGCGCTGCCTGAACTCAACATGGTGTTGCGCCGACACGTGGGCGCCTGGCTGGCGCTGCATCCGCAATTTGTGCCCACCGCCCAGGAGCGCAACCAGATTCTCGACAACCAATTTGCAGGACCCGAATATGTGATGGAAACCGTGGAGGAGGCCCTGAAACAAATCATAGATAACAGTAAAAACCGGCTAACAAGATGAATTTTAACGCCCTCGAACGGCTATCCGCCCAGTTCAATCCCGATGATTACGTACCCGACCCGGGATTAGTCAACGCGGCCGAAGTGGCTTTCGCCCTGCACCAACCCCTGCTCATCATGGGCGAACCCGGCACCGGAAAAACGCGTTTTGCCTATAAACTGGCGCACGAACTGGCTAAAAAAAATAAACCGGGCGGACTCTTATTTGCGGACAAACCCGAGGTGTTTTACACCAAAACCAATTCCCAGGCACGGGATCTGTTTTATACTTACGACGCGCTGGCACAGTTTCAACAAGCCAACATACGCCGGGAAAGTGGGGACAAAACGATGGAAACCGCCGATTTTATCGAATTGCAGGCGCTGGGGAAAGCCATTGCCATGACCGATCCCATGGCAGTAAATCAACCGAAATTGCGCGCAAAACTCGGAACTACCCCCCAAAGTACGGTGGTGCTGATTGATGAAATTGACAAAGCGCCCCGCGATTTTCCGAATGATATCCTGAATGAAATTGAAAACCAGCAGTTTTTGATTCGTGAACTGGATAATTTGCCGGTAACGCGCAGCGAACAGCAGCATATTTTCATGATCATGACCTCCAACTCCGAGAAAAACCTGCCCGACGCTTTTTTGCGGCGCTGCGTTTTTTACCATATCCCCTTTCCAGAGCCGGACAAATTGCTGGAAATTGCCAAAACCCAATTGGGCAAGGCCAATGTCTTTACAGATGCGTTTTTGGAAATGTTGATCGACCGCTTTGGCGCGGTGCGCAAAAAAGCCGTGCGGAAACCACCGGCTACCGCCGAATTGTTGGCCTGGTTGCGCATTTTAGGGGTACAAAACATCACCGATCTGGAAACCGCCGACAAGCAGCAGCGCCTGCGCGACAATCTTTCCATTCTGGTAAAAACCAAAGAAGATCTGGATGCCGTGCGCGGGATCTTTTAAAAACGCCAAAGCGCCATCGAAAACCGTTCCAGCCATATCACCCTGCCCCTCGATCGCCTGTTTGACGCTTTAAGCGCCGCCGGTTTCGAGTTGTCGCCCGCGCACCGCGTACGGGCCTGGCGGGTATTGGAGGCAATGGGGCCCGCGCATACAGCAGATCCTGCCGGTTTAAAAATGTACCTCGCGCCCGTTTTTGCGCGCAGCGCGACCGAACAGGCGCTGTTTTATGTCGTTTTTGACCGTTTTGTTGCCAAAATCACCGAACCGGATCCCAATGTCGAGTTGGTAGACGCCCCAACCGAAATCGAGCCGGAGCCGGAACAAGGTCGGAAAGGGCTGGATTATATTTTATGGGGCTTGTTGCTCTTGTTTGCGTTGTTAAAGGGTTGGGAGGCCTGCCAACCATGGAAACCTGTGCCAGTTGCGGCTTTTCGTCCTTCTTTTCGTTTGCAAAAATGGGTGAATGGGAAAGGGGAAGATCAGGTGTTTGTGGGAAGCAAGGGAGAAAAATGGATTTTGGAAAATTTTGGTACTTTCGGTGATGGTGACACCTTGCTAGTTGTCAATAAATCGAAGTATTTCAATACAACGGACAGTTTAAATTATCATTTTAGGGTAAACCTATTAGTAGAAGGAGATACAACACAGGGTAAAATTCTGTCGCCTGCGCCTGATGGGTCAAATTCGTGGTTAACGATTTTAAAGGCCACACCCGGTAATGGTCAGGCCTCTATAATGGTTTATGGCAGTAATACTGCTAACACATGGAAAGACACCCTGAATTTGCCAATTGCACTCAAATGTGCGCATTTACCCGATTTACCCGCCTTTAAAGTACCCAAATCGATCCCCCAAGGGGGCACTTTGCAATGCAGCGCAATCGGAAAACAAGGTAAAGGAACCGTTTATACCTGGTTAATTGATGGTGGAGACCCCATCCATCGTGCTACCGCCAGTAAAAAGATAGACCAGGCCGGGCAAATTTCGGTGCAATTTTCCATAAACGACACGCTGGCCGCGGGCGCCTGTGCGCACGACACCTCCTTTATGGTGCAAGTTGGCGATGAAC
>JAGWYI010000501.1 GCA_018969455.1 Bacteroidota bacterium
AACACCGGCTTCGCGTTGTACCTGGTCAATCAATTGGAGGTTTTGACGAAGACGGGCTTCGTCGAGCACAAAACATGGAGATGGTATTTTTTTGATGTTCACGCCGCTAAAATTTTAAGACAAAGGTAGGGCCTGCGGCGCAAATCCGCATTTAGTCGAAGTAAATTGGATAATCTTCTACCAAATTTTTCAAAGGCAGTGCATTTAACCTACTTTTGCGGCGCTTGGACGATCGCATTGGTTGGTCCAGAAGATTCTTATTTTTTATGGAAGAAAGACAAAGCAATTTAAGCACCTACATTGGCATGGGGCTGATTTTTTTACTGCTGTATCTTTGGATGCAAATGGCAGCACCCAACAAACCTATTGAGCCGACACAACAGAATCCTGTCATAACGGACACCACCTCTAAAACCGCCCCACAGGCAGTTGCCGCTGCACCTGCTGTGGTTGATTCGGTTCGGAAGGCCGGTCTGGTTGGTCGATATGGCCCGTTTGCCGCCGCCGCTGAAGGTCAGGAAAGCATCGTGTATTTGAAAAACGACCTGGTAACGGTTGCACTGAGCAATAAGGGTGGTAAAATTAAATCGGTGTTACTCAATAAGTATTTGAAAATCAATACCGACTCGAGCGGCAAAGACGAAAAGTATCCGCTGTCTTTGCAGGAGGATCCCAAAAATACGTTCGATCTGGAGTTGCCGGTGCTCACTGCATCTGGTGGCAGGGTACATACCAGCGATTTGTATTTTCAGGTGTTCCAGAATGGCAATGAGGTAGTTTTCAGGGCTGATGCAGGCGAAGGAAGGTATTTTGAACAGTCCTACACCCTTTCCCCCGATGATTATGCACTTACCTATTCCGTACGCGGAAATAATTTGCAGCCCCTTCTCAACGGCAACACTTTGCAACTAAACTGGTCGCAATACCTCGATAAACTGGAAAAAAACCAGAAATACGAACGCACCATGTCTTCGGTGTATTTCAAACCGGTGAACCAGTCGTCGAGCTATTGCAATTGTCGCAGCGATGCGGTGGAAAACCTTAGTGGTAAGCCGGTTCAATGGTTTTCATTGTCAAACCAGTTTTTTAATTCGGCGCTGATTGCACGCGATTTTGCCTTTCAGGATTTTGTAGGCGAAACTCATATGTTGACCGACCTGGATCCGGATTTGAAACTGCTCAAAACAACAGCTAAAATTCCCTTTGAAAACCAGGCTGCAACCATGACCCTATACAGTGGTCCGAATGAATTTGAACGGCTGCGTTCTTATAAAGTTTCGTTGGAAGACATCATTCCGTTTGGAGCCAGTATTTTCGGAACCATCAATCGCTGGGTCATTCACTCGATATTTGATGTTTTGCTGTACTATGTGGGAATCCCGGGAATTGTGATCCTGCTTTTGACTTTAATTGTAAAATTGTTGGTATACCCGCTTACTTACCGGATGGTATATAGCCAATCTCGGATGGCTGCCTTAAAACCTAAGATGGACGAGTTGCGCAAGAAATTTGGGGACGATCAACAAACCTTGTCGGTTGAGACGATGAAATTGTACAGCGAGTTCAAGGTAAATCCGCTTGGTGGTTGCTTGCCGATTTTATTGCAAATGCCTATTTGGTTTGCGTTGTATCGTTTTTTTCCTGCAGCCATTGAGTTTCGGCAGGCCCGCTTTTTGTGGGCGGCCGACCTTTCCAGTTACGACGTTGCCTTTCACCTGCCTTTTATGATGCCTGGATTTGGCGACCACATCAGCGCATTTACCCTCATTTGGGTGGCCACCACGCTTTGGTACACCTGGTACAACATGCAGCAGATGGACCCTGCTACCATGAACAACCCGGCCATGAAATACATGCAATACATCATGCCGGTGATGTTTATGTTCTTTTTTAACAGTTTTGCTTCGGGTTTGACCCTCTATCTGTGCTTTAGCAATATTTTGAACATCGGCCAAACGGTCATAACCAAGCGGTTCCTGATCAACCACGATAAAATTAAGGCAGAGTTGGAAGCCAACCGCAACAAACCCAAGAAAACCACAGGTTTCCGTGCGCGCCTCGAGCAGGCTATGAAAGAAGCGCAAAAACAACAAGAAGCGAAAAACAAGCCAACAGGTAAAAAATAGTCGGGTATGATCAATCTGCTTTCGGATACGGTGACCAAACCTACGCCGGGTATGTTGCAAGCCATGATGCAAGCCGAGGTTGGCGACGATGTGTTCAAGGAAGATCCTACGGTGCGGGCACTGGAGGAGCGCAGTGCGGCCCTGTTTGCACAGGAAGCAGGGCTGTTTTGCCCTTCCGGTACCATGGCCAACCAAATTGCACTTAAGGTGCATACCCGACCATTAGAAGAGGTTTTGTGCGATGAAACCAGCCATATCTATCAATACGAAGTAGCGGGCTATGCTTTTCATTCCGGAATTGGTCTGCAATTGCTGTCAGGTAAAAACGGCATCATTCAGGCAGGCCAAATAGAAGCAGCCATACGGCCCCAACAAGACTGGCTTCCAAAATCGACCCTGGTGGTTTTGGAAAATACCGCCAACAAAGGCGGCGGGACGGTGTATCCATTGAATGAAATAGAAGCCATTCGGGCCATGTGTTTGCGTCGAAAACTGGCGCTCCATATGGATGGCGCCCGAATTTTCAATGCCTGTCTTTACGCCGGATATTCGCCAGAACATATTGGTCGCCAACTCGATAGCATCAGTGTTTGTTTTTCAAAAGGCCTCGGTGCGCCGGTAGGCTCGGTGCTGCTGGGTTCCCGTGATTTCATAGCCGAAGCACGCCGCGTGCGCAAAGTGATGGGCGGCGGCATGCGACAGGCAGGATATTTGGCGGCTGCCGGATTGTATGCACTGGATCATCAGGTAGAACGTTTGGCAGAAGATCACGTACACGCACGCATGCTGGCCGAGGCGCTCGCACAACTCGATTATGTGGCAGCCATTCGGCCGGTTCAAACCAATATTGTCATTTTTGATTTAATTGAGGGCGTTTCAACTGCGCAATTGCTGGCATTCTTGGAAAAAAACAGCGTAAAAGCCAGTGCTTTTGGTCCTCAAACCATCCGTTTTGTGACCCATTTGGATGTGGATCGGGTTATGATTGAAACGGCAATGCAGGTGTTGGGCCGTTTTCGCCCGTAGTGCCATGTCGCGACTTGGCACTACGGGTCAATCCCGTTTTCGCCCGCTGCGCACCCGATTCACAAAGGCATCGGCAATAGAGGGATTTGCCGCCACTACTTCGTAAATTTCCCCGTCTTTCATTTTGATTTGCGTATCCTTAGGTTTTAAAGCCAGCAGTG
>JAGWYI010000502.1 GCA_018969455.1 Bacteroidota bacterium
GTTTCAACAACGGATCTACTTCAACGATCAGCGGTGTAGGCTTCGAGTTGTACCAGAACGTACCAAACCCATTCGTAAACATGACCTTCATCGGTTTCAACTTGCCAGAGGCGACAACGGCAACATTGAGCATCTTCGATGAAACTGGCCGTGTAATTTACAGCCAGAAAGGTTCATATGCGAAAGGTTACAACAGTGTAGCGATCGACCGTGCGTTGTTGAACACCGTGGGCATGATGTACTACAAGTTGGAAACTGCGACGAACAGTGCAACCAAGAAAATGATCCAGACCCGGTAAGGTCGACTCGCGAGTCGACCAAAAACCCTGCAAGTTTCAACCCAAGCGGGGGAAATTGATAAAAAACAACCGGCTGTCTCACGCATGTGGGGCAGCCGGTTTGTTTTTAACCAATTTTATCTTATAAAAGTATCGCCATTTTTTCCGAAAGTACACCATCGTTAACATTTTTGTTGTTGGTTTAGCCTATCAATATTCATTGTTTGAAGAAAAAATTTGTTAATTTTGCCTTTAATTTTATTTTAATCCATTGCAGTAGCATCTCGAAAAGTTTTAAACATTTCCATTTAAAATTTTATTGGAATCCGGATTCAATCGGCCAAGTTGAAGATTCGGCTGCAATTTTTAAGTTATTGACGCCATTTAAGTTGAGTGGTTTCAATGGCTTGTCCTTGCTTTATTTAATACTAACCAAGATCTCATGATTAGAATGACCTCTACAAATCGTCTTGCGGTTTCCGTTCTTTTGCTTTCAGTATTCCTTTTTCTTGGAATTTCTCGTGTTTCCGCGCAGCCATGGATGGAAACACTCAACAATCCGAACCCAAACTTTTTTGAAATTCAACAGGCCTTTAAGAATTATTGGGCTGGAAAGACCATTCAGAAAGGCAAAGGTTATAAGGCATTTAAGCGTTGGGAATGGTACTGGGAGCGACGTGTAAATCCGGATGGAACTTTTCCCGATGCAGCCTTGGCCTTAAAAGGCTTAAATGAAGCCAAGCAAATGGCTGGAACTGCCAACAAATTTGTTATGACGCCAACGTGGTCTCCAATGGGGCCAACTACTACACCGGGCGGATATGCCGGGCTAGGGCGTGTAAATGCTATCGCTTTTCATCCAAGCAACACCAATACCTTTTGGTTAGGGTCTCCTTCCGGCGGTTTGTGGAAGACCACAGACGGTGGATTAAACTGGACAACCAACACGGATAATTTTTCAGTTTTGGGTATATCGGGAATCGTTGTTACACCATCCAATCCCAACATTATGTATGTTGCCACGGGGGATGGTGATGCAGGCGACAACTATTCTATTGGGGTATTAAAATCAACTGACGGAGGGTCTACTTGGAGTTCAACCGGTCTTACTTTTCCGGTTAGCAGTGGGGTATTGATACGGCGTCTGGTTATGGACCCCAATGATGAGACTCAATTATTTGTTGCTTCAACGAGTGGAATATATCGTACCGTAAATTCAGGTACCAGTTGGACACAGGTTCAATCGGGTAATTTTTATGATTTAGAGGCTCAACCAGGTGCTACATCGAACAATTTTTACGCAGCTACAGGCAGTTCAATTTATCGGTCAACCGACAACGGAGCGACTTGGAGCAATGTGCAAACCATTTCTGGTTCTGGTCGTATTGCATTGGGTATAACGGCGGCGGACAATACAAATGTTGTGGCACTTTGTAGTGCTGCCAGTAATTCAGGTTTTTTGGGGC
This sequence comes from Bacteroidota bacterium, assembly GCA_018969455.1. Classification (GTDB taxonomy): domain Bacteria; phylum Bacteroidota; class Bacteroidia; order Chitinophagales; family Saprospiraceae; genus M3007. Next base: position 1,745 of record JAGWYI010000502.1, read on the forward strand.
TTTATCGATCAACCAACAGTGGCGCTTCGTACACTTTGCAATCGAGTACACCCAATCTTTTGGGCTATGAAGCAAATGGATCTGATACGGGGGGCCAGGGCTGGTATGATCTTGTTGTAACTATAGATCCCACCAATGCGAACGTTATTTTTGTTGGTGGAGTAAATATTTGGAAATCTACCGATGCAGGCGTAACCTGGACATTGAATACTTTCTGGTACAACAATCCACCCTACAACGAAATGCATGCAGATAAACATGCTTTTGAATGGCAGAACAATACCACTTTGTTTTGCGGCAACGACGGTGGAATTTATAAAACCACCAATGGAGGAACATCGTGGACAGATTTATCTTCGACACTGGCAATCAGCCAGTTGTACCGAATCGGTGTGTCGCAAACGACCAATGCCGTTGTTGCAGGATTGCAAGATAATGGTACCAAATTCCGCAACAATGCGGGAACTTGGTCTGATGTAATTGGAGGTGATGGCATGGAGTGCATTATCGATTTTTCCAATGCGCAATATGCTTATGGAGAGTTGTATTATGGTGAGATTTATCGGTCATCCAATTCGGGTGCAAGTTTTCCGACCAATATTTCTGCAAACATTCCAGGTGGGATGCCAACTGACGGGGCCTGGATCACGCCGTATATCCTGTCTCCCTCCAATTCTGCAACCATTATTGCGGGATATGCAGATGTTTATAAAAGTACCAATCGGGGAAATACCTGGACAAAAATATCAAATAACCTGACCGGGGGAACTTCGTTGCAAAGTTTGGCAGAAGCGCCAAGCAATTCCAACTATTTATATGCAGCAACCTATTCCACGTTGTATCGAACAATAAATGGAGGAACCAGTTGGTCAACTATGACCATTCCTTCGGCTGCAGGGAACTTGACTTACATCAGCGTGCATCCAACCGATCCGAACACAATCTTTGTAAGCATGTCGAACTATTCTGCTGGAAAGAAAGTATATAAGTCAACCAATGGTGGTTCAACCTGGACCAACATATCGGGGACCTTGCCAAATCTGCCAGCCAACTGTGTTATTTATCAAAACACAACAAATGATTTATTGTATGTAGGCATGGATGTAGGCGTTTATTATAAAGACAACAACATGTCCGATTGGGCAGTATTGAATACGGGTCTGCCGAATGTGGAAATTGATGAGCTTGAAATACGTTATAGCACGGGAAAAATACGGGCAGCGACATACGGCCGCGGTTTGTGGGAAACCGATGTACAGTGCAGCGCTCCAACTGTGAGTGCTCCATCGGTAACGCAACCAACATGCGCTGCCAACAGTGGTGCAATCACAGTAAATGCAACTGGTGTAGGCACCTTGGAATATAGTATAAACAATGGCAGCACGTGGCAAACTGGTTCGACATTCACCAGTTTGGCTGCAGGAAGTTACAATATTGTAGTACGTCTTCAGGCAATGCCAAGTTGTTCAACTGCTTATGCAAGCAACCCCGTCGTTTTAACAGCGCCTACAGCACCCACGGTGAATGCGCCAACTGTAACACAACCTACATGTACAC
>JAGWYI010000503.1 GCA_018969455.1 Bacteroidota bacterium
TGATAACGCTTGAGCAAACGCAAAACATCGTCTGGCTGTACAGCCAGTTCCTGGTAAAATTCGATAGCGCCCAGATTCAATTGATCATTCAGCGCAGTTCTGATTTCCCTGATCTCTGTTCCGAATCGAAGGCTTGGAGTTTCTCTCGGAGCAGATGAGATATACAAAATTTTATGTAAAACGCTAGACTCTTTTCTATCCAGGTTAGAATCAGGCGGATAGTTTACATTCTTTGCGAATTCGGCAGATTTATTGATGATATTTTCAGTCGATTGCTTTAATTGGTCGATGCTTCCAAGGTTTTTAATCAATTCAAGCAGTGCATAATTTACCTGATTTTGAATCATTGACCACTCTCTTGAGTCAATTAATCCGATATTATAGTCTCGTTTGCCTCTATTCCATTTACCCCGCAAAACGAGTACGTCTTGGTTTTCATCGGGATAATCACTCAAAATGCTTTGAAGGTCTTCCAAAGCCTTATCTGTCTTATTATTCGCAATGAGCACTTGAAGGTTATTTTGAGTCTCTTTTGAATACATTTATTGTTCTAGTTTTAGTTCTTGACAAAGGTAACAACAAATTCACAAAGTTTATAATCCCTTCCTTTTTCCCCACAACGCACACCCTCCCGCCTGATCCGCATTTGTCCGATTCTCCTTTTTGGGCCGGTATTTCTGCCCGCCCCACGTCTTTGTCAAAAGATCCAAGATTTATACTAGGATTGGCAGGATTTTGAGGATAAATCAGGCTGGATTACGATGATTTATAAAGGTCGTTATGCAAAAAATAGGGCGCCGGAAGGTATTGATGATGCCCCCTAAGCCAATATCTGCTTAGCCAAACATATGCCGCTGGGTCTTCTTCAATATGGGGAATCTGAAAATCCAACCAAAACATAGTTCAAAAAATGCCTTGTACACGCACAATTATCCATTTTTACCCACATTAAATCATTTCCGGCCCATCTTTCCATCGAACAAAAGCCTCCATGGCCTCATACTCGGCCAGCCCGAGTGTACGGTATAAGCGGGCGGTTTCCCGATTCCGATCTTCTGCTCGTTGCCAAAACTCGCGGTTGTCGTCACCCGGGAAAGGCGGACGATCCTTCTGACTTTGGTGCATGAAAATGGCTTGCCTTTTTTTACGCAATTGTGGAGGGCTGAAGGGTACTGCCATTTCAATTTCGTCAATAGCCCATTCGTGCCAGGCGCCACGATACAACCACAACCAGCACTGCTCCATCCAGGGGCGACCCTTTAACTGCCGGAACGCACTTAAAATGGCATCGAGACATACGCGGTGGGTACCGTGCGGATCGGCTAAATCACCGGCAGCATATACCTGGTGGGGTTGAATTTTTTCGAGCAAATCCTGTATGAGTTGAACATCTTCGGTACCAAGGGGCTTTTTCCGCGTTTTGCCTGTTTCATAGAATGGCATATCGAGAAAATGGATGTGGTCGTCATCGAGTCCGCAATATCGAGCGCCCGCACGCGCCTCTCCGCGCCGAATTAGCCCTTTGATGCGTCGCACCGCATCCGTATCGGGATCTCCTGCTTTTTTATGGGTCAAAAACGATATGATTTCTGCATAAGAATCCGCATCTTGTGCATATTCTGCCATAAATTCGGCATAACGCAAGGCCTCATGATCGTGTACTGCGATATTACCGGAGGTTTGATAGGCCACATGCACATGATGGCCCTGATCCACCAGGCGCATGAACGTAGCGCCCATGGAAATCACATCGTCATCGGGGTGCGGGCTGAAGATGAGTATGCGTTTTTGGGCAGGCGCGGCGCGCTCGGGTCGGTTGCTGTCGTCTGCATAAGGTTTTCCTCCCGGCCACCCCGTGATGGTGCGTTGTAAACGATTGAAAATCCGGATGTTAAGTTCATAACTATTGGCCTCTTCCATAATTAGTTCGCTCAGGCCAAACTCATTGTAATCTTCATCTGTCAATTTCAAAATGGGCTTGTTGCTTTGTTGTGACAGCCAAACAACGGCCTTGCAGATGAGGTCTTCTGTCCAGTTGCAGGCGCCCGCAAGCCAGGGTGTGCGTACGCGGGTGAGCAGCCCGGCAGCCGATTGATCCACCATGACTTTCACATTGGGGTGCTTTTGCAAATAGGAGGCCGGTATGGATGCACTGATGGGTCCTTCCACGGCATCGCACAACACCGAGGCTTTATGTTCACCCCAGGCAAGCAGGTAGATGGCCCGGGCTTTGAAAATACTGCCAATGCCCATGGTAATGGCGCGATATGGCACAGCCTCTTCCTGCAAAAAATCCTTAATGGCATCGCGCCGTGTGAGGTGATCCAGGCGAACCATCCGGGTAAGCGAATGCTCCCAGGCTCCCGGCTCGTTGAACCCAATATGACCCGTTCTGCCAATACCAAGCAATTGTATATCAATGCCGCCTGCCAAATCTATCTGTTTCTCGTACGACAAACAATATGCTGCCATTTCTTCCATAGGCACCGACCCATCGGGAATGTGGATGTTTTCCCGTGGAATGTCTACATGATCAAACAAATAATCATGCATAAAACGCCAATAACTTTGCGGCTCAGACTTGGAAAGTGGATAATATTCGTCGAGGTTGAAACTGATCACATTCCGAAAACTGAGTCCCTCTTCGCGGTGCATGCGTACCAGGGCCTCATACACTTTGATCGGGCTGCTGCCGGTGGCCAAACCCAAAACAATGTTTTCTCCGTCCTGCTGCTTCTGCCGGATGGCCAGGGCAATGGAACGAGCCACATGTTCTGATGCCTCTGCAACATTGGGCCAGATCTTGAGGGGCATTTTTTCAAAATGCTTGTATTCGTATTTCAAGTACATGATCAGAAATTTGAATCAATGAATAGGTATCCCGAATGTAGCGCGCAAGACAGCGATCAAAATAAAAATAGAACGCTGATCTTCAATTGATTAAAGTATACCAGGACTCGCCGGATTTTGTGGATAAACCAGGATGGATTTCGGTGATTTATAATGAATTATAAAGATCGCTGTGCCCAAAACCTGGTGTCGAGAAGTATATAAAACAAACACCGTTTACGGCCCCGTTGATTACACTCCGGGGATAAAGGTAAAAAGAGTAAATTGGGATACAAAAAAGGTCGTGCCGGAAAGGCGCGACCTCTAAGAAACTGTTTTAAAACCTCCGGGGTAGATGAAAGGTAAAGATTTTGGCGCCAGGCAAGGCTTATTTTTGAGGGAATAGCCATGTCCTATTGCCGAAAAAATAAATGCAGCATGGCGTTAAAAGATTTGCCTTTCAG
>JAGWYI010000504.1 GCA_018969455.1 Bacteroidota bacterium
AGGCCCCTATTCCGCCTTCACATAGACTAGTTGCTCCAACAAAATCAATCGATGGAATTTCCTTTACATCGAGACGCACAGTATCCGATATGCACCCCAAAGCATCGGCTGTTACCTGGGCTGCTGCGACCCAACGCGGCGTACCCGAACTGAAACTGGTATTAATGCTTTCCCCAAAATCAGACCCAGGCGCTGATGCTGTGTTTTTAATGGTCCATTTCACGTTATTCAGGCCTGTAATCCCTTGTGCCTTATACGTGAGATACGATGTCGGACAAAATGCGGCAGGGCCCGATAAGCCGGTCAGTTTGGGAGGCTTGGGCGCAATTCTAATTTTCCAACTGGCACTATCTGAACATGTTTTATCCACTCCGGAAGATACCGGAATGGCAATTAATTGATAATTACCAGGGCCATTCGGGAAATACATCACCGCATTGGCACTTGAACTCGGAATGTCAACAACTGCACCGGAAGGTGTGTGCAGATACCAGTTGCACGTGATGGGCAAACCTGAAGCCACAACCTGATTGGCTACAAATGCACCACTCAGTCCGTCGCATACCTCCAATGGCCCATTGATGCCAAACGGAGGCAAAATTTGCACCCAAAGTGTATCCTTGCCATCACAGCCTAAATAACAATTGGAATAAGATACTGCAACCCAGCTGTTTCCTGCATTCGCACTCCAGTTTATCTTTACTTTGTTGGAGCCTTGTCCTTCCAGTATGACACCATTCGAGGAACTCGTCCAGGTAAAATAAGTACCCGCACCAAAGGGTTCAATTTCATAAACCGCATCTGACCCCGGACAAATGCGGGTGCTGCCCTGAATTTTTGCATCATCTGAAATAATGGGAACCCGTATACTGGCAGGTTGCGGACAAGTTGCACCTGCGCAACTTTGTACTTGCAAATCAATCTGCCCAAAAGATCCTGAATTCCACAATACTTCTACAAACGGATCAACACTCTGTCCGCCACCTGTAATGGTTCCATTGGCAGATACCTGCCAGGCGTACGATCCACAGTTGCTGCTCGTTGTATAGGTAACTTTTTCTCCCGGACACAAGGTGCTTGTACAATCCAGTAAAGGCGAATCTCCATCTGTTACCGAAACAACAATGAAGGCGGTATCAGAACAAAGACATAGGCTTTTTGCAATCAGCTTTACCACAAAGGTGCCGGCACTTCGAAAAACATGACTGGGGTTGGTTTCGGCCGAACTGCTCAAATCATCGCCAAATTGCCACTCATAAATATCCGCCGATGCACTCTGATTTTTAAACCACACCGTTTGGCTCTTACATATTTGAATTGTTTGATTGTTTGCATTCGGTGAAGATGAAAATGCAGCCTTGGGCGTTTCAATAATGTCAACACATTTGGTATTCAGCGGGTAACAAAATACCTGATTACTCCCCGATACCGAAACAGAACCGGCGCCGGGCCCTCCCCATACTACATTGCACTCTAACCCGTCTGGACTGATGGAATACGATTGCGCACCACTTACAATCCAGGAAAACTGTGGAGTTCCACCACAAATCAACTGCGGGATGTTCGCGCGGTAAGTTACCGTAGTATTGGGGCACACTTTTTCACAGTTAGCAGGGTTTCCCGTACTATCACTGTTACAATATCCCGGATTCGAACTCTGTAAATCAATGGGTATGGATGCAGAACCTCCGCCTACCGTGCTGGTAAAAATGGCGCTGGCTCCTACCGCATCCGTTACAACCAAGGTATACTTCCCCGGACATAAATTGCTCAAATTTTGTAGGGTACTGGTATATCCGTTGGGACCCGACCAAAAATAAGATAGCCCAGAGCCCTGTGCATCAACGGTGATGCTCCCATTACAAGCCGTACCGCAAGATGCCGCTTGAACGTTGGTGTTTATCGAAAAATTGGTATTGGGACCTGGTTGGTTTATGTTGTAGCTGGATGTAGCGGTACAACCATTGGCATCTGATACGGTGACCGTATAGGTGCCTGCAGGCAAACCATTTAAATCTTGCATGCTACTTCCATTGTTCCAGGTATAGGTATAGGCAGGGGCTCCACCACATACCGTAATGTTTACATTTCCATCGTTATTGCCATAAGTTGAAACATTTTTGGTCGTACCGGTAATTATAATTGGCGTAGCCGGCAATACCACCCCCATACCCGTTCCGGTACATCCGGAAACCAGATCTGTGACGGTTACCTTGTATGTTCCTGGCATGAGGTTATTCAGGGTTCCCACCGAGGATGTGGTATTATTTGACCAGGCATATTGGAAGGCGCCGGAACCATTCAAGACGGTTATTGAAACCGAACCGCTGGCCGTATTGGAACACAATTGCGCATGTCCGGAACTTAATACCTGCAGCGGGTTGTAATTGCCGACAAGCACCACATTTTTGGAGGCGCTTGCGCCATTGGCGTCGGTAACCGTTACACCATATTGCCCAGGAAATAATCCGTCGAGATAAGGAGAATTATCCACGATCATGGTGCCATTCACCGACCACGAGTAGGTATAAGGAGCGGTTCCTCCACTTGCCTCAGCATATATGCTCCCTTCTTGCCAACAATTTGGATTAACCAAACTTAGGTTGATGGTCAAGGCTGCATCCAGTTTAGGAAAAAATGCGCTGAGTGGATCGTGAATAGAGGCTCGAAGCGCATTCGAAATACCCAGCAATATAAGAAAAATGTACAACCGAATCATTGCATTTTGAATTTCAAGGTTATTAAGAACGTTTTGAAAAAGATCCGACCAAAGGGATTTTCGCTTCCTGACTATCAAATTTAGCCAGAGCCACCTTGGATCACCTTGATGTTAAAGATTCCCTAAACTGCGGACTTGCAGCGGATTAAAAATGTTTTTAACCGTTTAATGATTCGAAATTTTTTTTGGACGCACAGGTTGGACGAATAAAGTTGTTCCTAATGAATCAAAAATCATGAAAAAAACTACCATGAAAAAAACACTTTTACTGCTCGCACTCTTTGTTTTATCCGTTTCAGTGGTTCAAGCCCAATTCGGAAAGGTTTTGGAAAAAGCAAAAAAAACCGTTGAATCGGCCAAAACTGGAGATCTCAGCTCCGATGAAATTGGAAATGGTTTGAAAGAAGCGTTGAACCAGGGCGTTGGAGAGGCCGCCGATTTTCTGTCTGCAAAAGATGGCTATTTCAAATCGGCCTACAAAATTTTACTCCCGGAAGAAGCCCAAAAGGTCGTCTCAAAGCTGAAAGTGGTTCCCGGTTTTGCCAACCTGGAAGCCGATCTGGTTGAA
>JAGWYI010000505.1 GCA_018969455.1 Bacteroidota bacterium
GGAAAAAGGGATCACAGGACAGAAAATAGTTGATGAAAGGCCAAAGGTAAAGCCTTTGAAATCAAATACCATGATACCCCAAAACAGGCGGCCAGGCGCGTACCAGCAAAAACAATCCGGCAAACATGACAATTTTTACAAACAAACTCGCCGTGGTAAATGCATTGCTGGTTTTTGCCCAAAAAACCATCCCCGTGGCTGCCAGCGCTGGTAAAAGCAAAAACACAAAACCGGCTATCACCTGTACCATCGGCGCATCGGTTTGAACCCAAAAAAACAACAGAATCACCACCAGAATACTCACACACAGACCTGTAAACGCTGCGGGAATTTTTGCAAAACGCACCCCGCGCATGACAGCAAGGGTGTTGCAGCCGCACGCGGCATCCCCGGTAAAATCCTCCAGGTCTTTTACCTGCTCCCGCAACAAATTCGTGATAAATGCAAAAATGGCATAAAGCCAAACCAAAGAAACTGCTTCCTGCATTTTTTCCGGCGCCTGAAACGATGTCAACCACAAAGGTCGATCTTCCGGAAGCAACAGTATTACCGGAACAATTCCGCATAAAAACGACACCAGCATGTTGCCAAGAATGGCTGTACATTTAAATTGCCAGGCGTATAAAAACAGCAGAAATGAAACGCCCGGAAACACCAACAAGGGCCAGTGGCTAGGCGGTTTTAATTGATAATCAATCCAGAATGCCAACAAATGGACCAGAACCAAAATGCCTGAATAGCTCATCAAACCCAAATTTGCTGGCAAATGCTTGCCCCAAACCACCCGCCCGGGCTTGTTGATGGCATCTATGTTCCGGTCGTAATAATCGTTGAGGACGTAACCCGCCAGGGTGGTCAAAACGGTAGCAAGTGCAATCAAATCAAAGGTTGCCGTACGCAATACCGGTATCCCGCCCGCCCGCTTGATGGCAGGACGCAAAACCACCCAGTAGGGAATCATTTGCGTCAGATACACAATGATGAGATTGGGCAGGCGCAACAACCGGATGATGGCCAAAATTGCTTTCATGTGGTAAAAATAACAAATATTCCGGCAATTCTCAATACGCCGGCCATTTGTCCTGCACTTTCATCACCTGTTCCAATACATCGCGCACACAGGCCGCGCCGCCTGGCAAAGGCGAAACATAATCGCAAATGTTTAAAACTTCCGGAATGGCATCACTCGGGCAGCAAGACAGGAGCACTTTGCGCAAAACCGGAACATCGGGCAGGTCATCGCCCATATAGCAAATTTTATGCGCCGGAATACCCGTTCTTTGCATAAAGGATTGAAAAGCCGCCAGTTTATCCCCGATTCCAGAATAATATTCCGAAACGCCAAGTTCTGTCAGGCGCTTTTTCACACCTTCGGAGCGCCCGCCGGTGATGATGCCTATGGTGAAACCGGCCCGAATCGCCCATTTCATGCACTGCCCGTCGCGCACATGCATGGTGCGCAAAAGCTCCCCGCTTTCGGTTACCAGAAGGCTGTTGTTGGTCAGCACCCCGTCTACATCAAAAATGAAGGCCTCAATGGCCTTCATTTTATCAAACAGCTGCACAAGTTCCAGTTCGAGTCTTTCCATGGCCTATTTCTGGTTAGACCGCCATTCATACACCCACTTGGCCTGAATCTGCTCCAGATGACCTTCTGTTGATCCTTCACGCGTTCCTTCGAAATTCGGAATTTCCAGAATCCATTCCAGCAAATCGGTGAACCGGATGCGGTAAATTTTTGACTCTCCGAATTCATCGCCAAAACGAGCGTATAAAGCCATGGCTATGTCCTCGTGATCTTCCCATTGAATGGGCATGTTTTCAATATCCTGAAATGACATGGTATCTTTTTTTATTATAAATGAATCACTTCGCCGTATGCCGCCGCCGCCGCTTCCATGACCGCTTCGCTCATGGTGGGGTGCGGATGGATGGCCTTGATGATTTCGTGTCCGGTGGTTTCCAGTTTGCGCGCCGTCACGATCTCTGCAATCATTTCGGTTACATTATAGCCAATCATGTGGGCGCCAAGCAACTCGCCGTATTTTTTGTCAAAAATCAGTTTTACAAATCCTTCCGGCGCACCAGCTGCTTTGGCTTTTCCTGAGGCCGTGAAGGGGAACTTGCCCACCAGCAACTCGTAACCAGCGTCTTTGGCTGCCTGCTCTGTATAACCTACAGAGGCGATTTCCGGACTGCAATAGGTGCAACCCGGGATGTTGTTGTAATCAATGGCTTCCGGATGATGTCCGGCAATGGCTTCCACACAAGTGATGCCTTCTGCGCTCGCAACATGCGCCAGGGCCTGCGTAGCCAATACGTCGCCAATGGCGTAAACGCCGGCCACATTGGTGCGGTAAAACGCGTCCACTTTGATGAAACCACGGTCGGTCTCAATGCCAAGATCCTCTAATCCAATGTTTTCTGTATTGGGGGTTACTCCGGCTGCGCTCAGCACCACATCGCACAAAATGGTTTCAGTAGCGCCATCTTTGCGGTTTTTAACGTTCACCTTGATCTCGGAACCGCTGGTATCCACTGATTCAACAGCCCATCCGCCGTACACTTTAATGCCCTTGCGGGTGTACAGTTTGGTCAGTTCTTTGGATACGTCAGCGTCTTCGCGGGGCACGAGCCCCTGCTCCATGAATTCCACGATCGAAACTTCGGCGCCCATATTGTGGTAAAAATAGCCAAATTCAACCCCGATGGCGCCGGCGCCCACCACCACCATGCGCTTGGGTTTGCTTTCAAGAGACATCGCCTTGCGATACTCGATCACTTTTTCGCCATCAATGGGCACATTGGGCAATTGCTTGGCGCGGCCGCCGGTCGCTACAATGATGTGCTTGGCGGTATATTCAGTCACCTTGCCTTCAGCGTCGGTTACTGCCACCTTGGGACCCGCAACCAGTTTTCCGTTGCCATTGATGACCGTAATTTTATTCTTTTTCATCAAAAATTGAACACCTTTGCTCATGCCATCGGCTACACTGCGCGAACGCTTGATGATGGCCGAAAAATCAGCGGTTCCCTGGGCATCCTGGATGCCGTAATCAGATGCATGTTGCAGATATTCAAACACTTGTGCGCTTTTCAGCAAGGCTTTGGTAGGAATACACCCCCAATTCAGGCAAATTCCGCCCAGGCTTTCGCGTTCTACGATGGCAACCTGCATCCCCAGCTGGGAAGCACGAATTGCAGCAACATAACCACCTGGTCCTGAGCCGATAACAATTAAATCAAAATTCATTGTAAAAGATCTTGAAATTAGTTTGCAGGAAAT
>JAGWYI010000506.1 GCA_018969455.1 Bacteroidota bacterium
CCAGTCCGTTCCGGCGCTTGATTCCCGGTAATGGTCACTGATATCCCAGGCAATGGAATAAATCTTTTGCTCCGCCACATTCAGTTGATCAGCCCTGCTGAACTTCCGCTTCAAATCTGCTCGCTGATATGCACTCAAGGGTTCCGACACCCTTGTAAAGTACGCATCCATCGGCCCCTCGTTCACTTCCTGAATAGCATGTCGACCTTCATACAACAGTGGCACAACAGCCTTATCATGCACGGCCTGATCGACGGTATATTTATCGATCAGCCCGCCAAATTTTCTAGCGGTGTTCTTTTCCTTTTTTCGAAGCGGAGTTCCTGTGAATGCAATAAAACAGGCATTCGGGAACGTCTTCTCCATGGCAATGTTGAAGATACCATGCTGCGAGCGGTGTCCCTCGTCTACCAGAACAAATATGTTCGGAGAGATGAAGGGCTCCTTAGCCTGGTTGACAGCGGTATCGAACTTATTGATGATGGTTGTGATCACCGCATCGCTTTTGCTGTTCATCAATTCGATCAAATGCTTTCCGGTACTGGCTTGCAATACAGGAATCTGACACTTCTTAAAAGTGCTGTAAATCTGGTCATCCAAGTCTACCCGGTCAGTTACGATGACGACTTTTGGGTTTCGGATGGATTTATCCAGTGCGATGGCCTGCGCCAGCATAACCATTGTCAGGGATTTGCCACTACCCTGCGTATGCCAAATGACCCCGCCCAGGCGTTTGCCCTGTTCCAGTACCCGGATGCGCAGTATCGTTTTTTTGATGGCGAAAAACTGCTGATAGCGGGTTATCTTTTTGATGCCGGAGTCAAAAACAATGAAGTTAAATATGAGATCTAACAAGCGCTCTGGTCGGCACAAACAATACAGGTATTTATCTTGCTCCGTCACGATGCGGGCATATTCGGCTGCTTTTTCAAAATGCTTTTGCACGAATGCAAAGCGCTGTTCGAATACTTTCCGGTTTTGCTCGTCGTCTAAGGGGCGATTCTTTAAATCATTTAGTTCGAATTTGAATTGTTGTTCCCGCACTTTCTCTTCAAATTTTTCCTCCCACATCGACCAGAACTTCTCTTTGGTGGCCGTTGTAGCGTACAAGGCAGCATTAGCGGCAATGCTCAGCAGGATTTGCGAATAGGCAAAAAGCAACCGAATGCCATCCTCCTGCTGGTTGCGCAGGTGCTGAGAGATCGCCTGGCTCAAGGGCTCTTTCATGTCGGGGCGCTTGCACTCAATGATCACCAGTGGAATGCCATTCACAAAAAGCACAATGTCTGGCCGGTAATGCTCATGGCTGCCAGCCCGTTGTACAGCGAATTCCTCCGTTACATGGAACACGTTTTTATCCCAGGCGCCCCAGTTGATATATTGAAGGGTATAACTTTTTTTATCTCCGTCGATGGTCTGTTCCAATGCTTTACCCATGGTAAGCAGGTTGTACATCGTTTCGTTTGCGGCAATAAGACCTTCCTGCAAAGGCACATCCTTTAGGGCATTGATGCCTGCTTGAATATTGCTTTCGGTGTACGCGTATTTCTGTCCTTTATACTGGATGCTGTTGATTTTAGGCAACTGCGTTTCCAGCACGCCTTCCAGCAGCACAGAAGACGTTTTCCCGCCGCGCAGTTGCAAGGCTTCCTCTGGGGTGAGGTAGGTGTAGCCCAGGTTTTGCAGGAATTGGAGGGCGGGGATTTGGGAGATTTGGTCTTCTTGAAAGGAGGCAATATTCATGCAAATAGTATTTTTTTTGAAAAAGATATTGACAAAATCAGAAACATCCTTAGCTTTGTAGTGATATTACAGTCTAATTTGAATTAAACGTCCAGTTTTTCTGGTTTTTATAAAGAAAAGTCGACTTGGTTTGATCCTTTGATCCTATCGAGCCGCAACAAGTCCCCGGTTTTTTAACCGGGGCATTTTTATTTTCGGACTATACCCAAGCCATCCCCTCGAGCTGCTTCTTTTAGTAATATTGGTTCAATAACATCGAACAAATTTTCCAGCCCATATTTTTTCAAACTGCCTTTAGGATGCTCCTTACGATATAGAAGGTGCGCGATTACATCTACGGTTTGAATGAAATAGGAATGTTGGGAGTTTCTTTGCAGGAGGTCTTCCAGGATATTATCTGTTGGCGCATTATAGGATGCCCCAAAATGAGAGGGGACTGGGTTGTAAACCCGCATTTTCCGCATTAACTTCATGATCTTATGGCCATCTGTATCATCTGAAATAATCATGCCTTTATCCTTGGCACTTTTTTTCAGAAAAGTATCGAATCTTTGAATTAACCTGTTCCAGGCTATTTGTTGAACCTCCTCGGGTGAAGCGAAGTCTGACTTTTTCAGACAAACATTGATCACTTTAGCAGTATCGAATATTATCGGGATTTGATGGCAGTAGGATTTCAGTATGTTTATCCGATCGGTTTTCTTGATGTCCCGATAAGATTTGATTTTATTGATTCTAATGAGCTCTGCTGCATGAATTTCTTCCCGGAACAATAAACCATAGCTGTCCTTTACCGACTTTCGAAAAGTCTTCAAGCGGTCTAAATATTTGGACCATTCGTCCTGCGGAACTATGAGTCCTGACAGGATATAAAAAGGCGAACCATATTGGTGTATGCCGGGATCGCCGCTTTCATCTACGTACATGATGTGCATGAGGCTAAATTTTTAATCTTATTTTTCCAGTCAGCAACACCTGCATGATCCCCTTCTTCTGCTCTTTCACCTTTGCCACCTGGGCTTTTAGCAGCTGTATTTCTTGATCGGCTGTTTGGAGGATGTGGGCAATGGCGGTTTGCTCCGCCACAGATGGCAATGGGATTTTTAAATTGAAAAAATCATCACTATTGACATTTAACAACCCATCTCCTCTCGCTCCTGATGATATTATTTTCTTTAATTGCCGATCCAGGCCATGTCCATAAAACCAATGTTTGTAAAAAGTAGAATGTACTTTTTCTGTCGGGCTGAAACAAATGTAAACAAATGGCACCAAGGCACTTTGCTTCTCTTCAAGCTGATAAACACATCCCATCTGGTAAGTTTTTGAATTGCCTTTGTTGTATGCAAAATCAAAACGTTTCAATTGGGTATATCTTTTTAAACTATCCCCTGCAATAACTCGATCAAACTTGTCCTCTTGCGAAACCAGGCCTAACTTGGATGATATGGTCATTACAATGTGCCCTATTTCACCGTCATTTGATGCTTTGATTTCCTTAAAAACATCTTTCATTCTCACTTCTTTCCACTCCCCCTCA
>JAGWYI010000507.1 GCA_018969455.1 Bacteroidota bacterium
TTAAAACAAAATATAGGTTTTAAAAACGCACAGCAAAGATAAATTGTTTTAAATTCAAAACAAAGCTGTGCTTCCGACAAAAACGCGGTTTCTTTAAAAAACTTTTTGTTTTTAATCTTAACAATTCAATTTCCTCAAAAATCACATCAAGGCGCGGCGACAATCAAGGGCTTTACCCCGATTTTTCGCCCTGTGCTGCACTTGATCCAATACAAACCCGCAGGCAAACCGGCGGGCAACGGCAATTCAAGGGCTTGTTCCAGCTGCACATTCGGGGTGTAAAGCAACACTTGCAAGGCCTTTCCGGATTCGTCGAGCAATTCAATTTTTACATCGTCCGACAATCCCTGATCAAACTGGAATTGAAGTCGGGTTCCAGGCCTTGCCGGATTGGGCGAAAATTTCCATTCGAGTTGGATCAGTGCCGGGGGCCCAACAACCGGACTCAAGGCATCCTCCAGATAAAACGCTGCATCCCACAGCAATTCCGGGATCTGAATTTGCAAATGACCATTTGAAACAAGCACATTTTCTTGCTGAAAAACCTGTCCGCTCAGCGTGGAGAACCACTTGAGCAAGTAATTGCCATTGGGCCAGTTTTCCACCGTCATGCGGGCATTGGCGACTGGATCGGGGGCTCCCGCATCGTGCAATCGGGTGTGGTTGTACAGGTTGTGCAGTACCCAGCCGCTCAGGCGTTTCTCATCGGCCGAGCGCAGGGCATATACATCTACCGCCGAGCCAATATCGCTAAAAATGTAGGCTGAAATGGTGATCCAATCGGTGCCGGTATTGTCTACCAGGATGGTATGTTGACCGGCGGGCACATTTACAGTATATGTTTGTTGAATAACCGCGCTCTCATTCAGCACCTGTTGGCCATCAATCGAGATGGATATCGCAGGATTAAATCCGGCAAATGGCCCGGTTTGCACGGAAAATGTGCCATTTTTCGGATAATTGACGACAAAATGGGGCGGGCGTCGAAACTGGGTATTCCATTGCGCCCCATACAGAAACTGACCGAGTACGGGATTGGGTTGCCCGCTTGCTACGGCAAACAAGGTATCCGGCAGTTCGCCCCAGCCGAGGGCGGGCGTGAGGCTCAAATCGGCTGGCGCATCCTCCACTTTTACGGAAAAGGGGCGAAAATTGCCTGCTTTGAGGGGAACAGAGGCCGCAGTTTCGGAAATACCGGCAAAATGATCATACAAATGCTGGGGTTCCACATAGGTATCCCACCACCATTGCATGCCGCTGCCCATGCCGCCTGAAAACAGGCCGCCCCAAAGGCAATTGTGCACGTGTATGCCGTTGGGATCGAGAGAAGCCAAACCATTGGAGCTGCCGCCCAATCCAAATTCCCCGTTGAGTGTCGGCTTGTCGTAATTGCTCAGAAAACGCTGATTTCCACCGGCAAGCACCCGTTCGATGTTGGGCGCATCAACGTAATAATGGGTTTGAGTAAATGCAATATCGGGTTGGTTCCAGGTTTGTGGATCATTTTCGTCGAGGGCATAACTCGTGGTAACAAGGTGTTTCCGCACATCCAGATTTTTCAGATACGCGGCCATTTCGGCATGCCAGCTGGAAACATCACCTTTGTACTGGGAAAAATTGTCGGTCCAATCCACCTCATTGAAAAGTTCCCAGGCCAGAATGCTGCGTTGGTACCCCCAGCGGGCCACGATGTAGCGCAACCGGTTTTTTACCGTATTTTTTGCATTGGCATTGGTAAAAAAATCCCAGGTATTGGCACACATTCCGCCGTTGGCGCTGTTGTAGGGAGATTCGTACCAATTCGGGTTTACGCTGGAGGAAACCTGTCCGTGGTGATGCAGGCAAAGCATGACATATATGCCTTGCTGGGCGCAATAGTCCAGCAGCCAATCCATCCAGAACGCATTGATTTGCTGATACTTTCGGAGGCCTTCATAACCGTACACGCCGGTCCTCCATTCAAGACCGAGTCCCCAGTGGCACATCCAGAGGCGGATGTAATTGCCATTTTTGGCTTTTAAATTACCCAGCCACCTGGTGTAATCAAGATATATGTTGTTTTGCTGCCAGGCCATATTCTCGCCTACCGGAATCAATTGGTTTCCGTTGTCGGTGTGCAAGAAATTGCTCAAATTGCTGCGTACAAAACCGGCATTTTGCCCTGGGATGCAAGTAAAAGACAGGGTTTGAAATTCTGCGCTTCCACCGGGCGTAATGCAGCGCACCTTATATTGGTAATTGCCGGTTTTTATGGGCGCGTACCGTATTTTGAACAGCCCATTGCCGAGCAGACCGGCAGTGCCGGTTTGCGCATCTGTAATTTGGTAAGGTTGAATGTAAAACCCGTCGATGATTTCCTGTACTCCGTCTGGCGTATTTATCTGCGCCTGCACCTGAATCTGATCGTAATCAAAAGGGTTGGTAAATGTGGCACTGAGGTTGATGCCTGCTTCGAAACGACCGTATTGTTCAATGTTTGTTGAAACCGGCGTAACGGAATGAATGACAGGCGCCTGCGCAAGCATGCCCGTAACTGGCAGCAGCCCAATGAGCAGCGATTGGATCTTTTTCATGGATTAAATGTAAAAAGATTTTAGGCTTTGAAAAAAACGGCTTTATTAAAATGGGTTAGCCGGCGGATTCCAGTGAGAAAACCGGCGTTTTTTCCAATTTGCGGGGTTGTTAAAAATGTATTGGGAAATGGCTCGATACGCACGTTCATTTCGAATGATGTGTTCGTAATAATCACGATGCCAGAATTTTCCGAGACGTTTGTTGGGGTATCGCGCCACGAACCACTTCAAGGATTGGGTCGCCACCCGCGATTTGTAGGCGCCTACAATCGATCCAATTGTTGGCGCTTCTGACGCATGCACCTTGTCGGTGATGACAATGATTCCGTGAATGTGGTCGGGCATTACTTGAAAAGCACCCAGATCTAAATGCGGCCAGCGTACCCGGAGATTTAACCACTCTTCTACAGCAATTTGCCCAACCGGGCTCAGAATCATTTGGTCACATTGAATTTCGCCGAAAAGATATCGTCTGTGATGCGTGACGATTGTGATAAAATAAGCCCCTTTTTGACTGTAATCGTACCCACGCAAGCGGATACTGCGGCGATGATGAATTTTAGGATTAAATTTCAAAATTGGATTAGGTTAAAGATTAAAGAAAGGACAAAATTATATCGAAAAAACAACTAAATCAAGTTTTCCAACAATCACAAAAACAAGGGAATTGTGTCTGAGGCTCCAAAGACCTCATGAAAAAAG
>JAGWYI010000508.1 GCA_018969455.1 Bacteroidota bacterium
AAACAAAATTCGCATTTATACGGGCACCCGCGTGAAGTTTCAATATACAAAACCTTCTGCACCAATTCTTTAGGATCATCATCGGCGTAAGGCATGATGTTTTCATAATGCTTTAAATCAAAATTGCCCGCCAGAGGCAAATACAGTACATCCGTTCCCAGTTTTTGCACCAAATTGGGAATGTGCTGCACGTTTGGGTAATGCTCCAGAAAGGCAGCAAAAGGGAGTTCTCCCTCACCGGTAATGATGTAATCTACGGCATCCAGGGCAATAACTTCCTCCCAATCGTAACTCACCTCGGGGCCGCCCAACAGAATTTTGGTGCCTGTGCCAAGCGCCTTTATTTTTTCTGCCACCCGCAAGGTCTGACTGATGTTCCAGATATAACAACTGAATGCCGCCACTTCATACCCACTGCAATACGCCGCAACGCTGTCGGGGTCGTCTTTAATGGTAAATTCCTTCCAGTCCAGACCTTCACGCTGTTTGTTGAGTTGATACAACAAGCGGATGGCCAGGTTGGTGTGTATATACTTTGCGTTCAGGGTGGTGAGCAGGGTGCGCATGTAAAGCTAAGTGTGACTCCAAGACAGGAGCACAAAGGTAGGGGGAAATGCCATAGGAAGAATGCAATTTTCAATTGCAATTCTTCCTAATCCGTTTAATAGACCGAAAAACCAGGCTTTTGATGGTATTTATTGGGCCATTACTTTTTGCACTGCGTCGTTGATGCGTGGATCCGATTTTAAATAAAAAATATCCACACTATCGCCTGGGTTAAGTACCTGGCTTGGGTTGGTGAAACGCCCGGAATAGGTTTTGCCGTTTACCTCGAATGAGTAGATGTGATTGTAATACGGGTCGTTTTTGGGCCGCCCTTTATAATATATAACATTTTGAAAACTAACATCCTCTATGCGAACACGCCGTTTTTCCGATAGATCTGTCCCCAATTTGGCATACGCCGCTTTTCGGTCGCCGTAATTCAAATAATCGATGCCAACTACCAGGCCGATGGTGGCGGCCAGGGTAATTGCCAGTGGCAACCTTCCTATATTAAACGAAGGAAATCGTTTTGCCAAAGTTTGAAAAAAATAAAACGGTCCTATTCCAACACCGACAAGTCCAACAATTCGAAGAAAAATATTTGGACTATTGCCGATAATGGAATACAAATACCCAAAAACTACAATTAATCCCAGCGAAAGGGCCACCTGTTGCGGTTTCAAACGATTGGCTTCCATTGCCGCCCGACTTGGATTAATTTGATTTTCAATGTTTTTTTGAGCAAGTATTCCTGCCAGTTCTTTTTTGCTGATACCAGGAAATGGAATTTCAAATCCGTTAACCCGTAGTGTTGCAATCGTTTTAAGCATTTTAATTTCAACAGCCACTTCCACATTTTCATGCGATAAGGTAAATGTTCCGCCAATGTGCCCTTCCTTCTGATCTACTAAATTTTCATGGATAAAAAGACGCATGAGCGGATGCTCCTTTGCGGTATTGATTTCAAGATAAATCAATTTTCCGGAGTGTTCGGTGAAATGGTAAGTAGCAAACAATGCCATGATGATTTGAATTTAGGAGTTATTGAATGGTTGAAAATGGTAATCCAAGAGGATATGCTGTTTGTTTATAAGATATTGACTTCTGCTTCTAAGTTCACCCCAAATCGCGTTTTCACCGAATCGATAATCATCGAAGCCAATGTCTTTACTTCAGCGCCCTTAGCGCCGCCATAATTTACCAGCACCAGGGCCTGTTTTTCATAAGCCCCGGTATTTCCAACCCGTTTTCCCTTCCATCCGCATTGTTCAATGAGCCATCCTGCAGGTATTTTTACTTTTCCGTTTGGCAAGTCGAAGCCATTCAAATTGGGAAATTCGGCGCGAATGGATTCAAACACCGGCCGCTCCACTTCCGGATTTTTAAAAAAGCTGCCGCAATTTCCTATTTTAGCCGGATCGGGCAATTTTGAACTACGGATATGAACAACCGCTCGGCTAACATCTGCAATTTCCGGTTTTTTCACCCCCATTTCTTGTAGCGTGCGCAAGATATCGCCGTAACTTAAATTCAGCCGGTGTCGTTTTTTGCTCAGCGTTAGGGTCACCGATGTGATGCAAAATTTGTTTTTTCCTGCCCGTTTGAAATAACTGTCCCGGTAAGCGAAAGCGCAATCGGCGGCAGAGAAATGGTGTAATTTGCCTGTTTCGAGCGAAACTGCCTCGAGTTTGACAAAAACATCTTTCAACTCAACCCCGTAAGCACCAATATTTTGAACAGGTGCTGCGCCGACAGTTCCTGGAATAAGGCTCAGATTTTCCACACCGCCAAAATCTTGTTTTACAGCCCATTGTACAAAATCATGCCACAGAACACCACCGCCGACTTTAACCCAAACCCGGTTTTCGAAGCTGCGCACCACTTCCATCCCTTCTATTTCATTCCGGATGACCAGGCCGTCTACCGGCTTGGTAAACAGGATATTGCTGCCGCCGCCTAAAATAAGTATTGGCTGAACGCCGCTTTTTAAAGCCTCCTTCAGCGACGCTACCGATTGGCAAGTCGTAAAATGCGCAGCAGAGACGTCAATTCCAAATGTATTGTAGGGTAAAAGAGAAACCAGGTGTTGCATTCAGTGGTATGAATAGGTGCAGGGGCAAATATACACCGATGCAAGCCAATGGCGTTGCTACGTACTTTACATAAAATTCAAACGAAAAACTGCCAATATTTGACTTGTTTTGCTGCAGTTTTCGCGCATTTATGCCAAAATTGAAAAAAAGGCAGCAAGCCGACAGTTTTTGGCAAGCATTTCGCTTATTGTGTCGTGTTTGTACATTTCAAAGCAGAAGTCTGAATTTTTCGCTGCAATTCCCATCCTGCATCACAGCCTTTTTTGCTAATTTTAATCCCTGCTCAAAAACGGATTTATTATGCCACCAACACTAGCCGATTTATTCCTATTTTTTGAGGCTCAAAAGCGGCGTTATTTGCCCAGATACGTCCTTGTGCTGCCTTTTTGCTTCTTTGTGGCCTCCCATTCTGTCCGGGCTCAACAAGAACCCCTTTACACCCAGTACATGTTCAGCAAATTGCTGTACAACCCGGCTTGTGCAGGCGCCAATGGACATCTGACAGCCAATATTTTACACCGCAAACAGTGGATCGGGTTCGACGGCGCTCCAAGCACCCAGGCTTTTATGATTCATTCGCCGCTTCGAAAAGAGAACATTGGCGCCGGCCTAAGCATCTTGCGCGA
>JAGWYI010000509.1 GCA_018969455.1 Bacteroidota bacterium
GGTATTTGAAGTTCTTGTTGGAAATAGTGGCAAATTAATTGCTGCTGGAAACAGCATTAACTTAGATGACAATTATTTCGGATTCCCTAACACTGATAGTGTTTTTGTATTATGGACTAACAATAATGGTCAACAATGGGATCTGTTAAAAACACGATTTGGGGACAAAGCCAACATTACATCAATTTCATCACCTTCGCAAAATACCCTTTTTATATCAGGATTTATAAATAATAACAATGCAAAAGTAATCAAAACAATTGATCATGGACAAACATGGACAGATGTTACGCCTCCTGTAAGTCCTAATTCTAGTTTCATAGACTTGGTACAATTTTATGACAATGATAATGGGGTCGTGATAGGAGATCCATTGGCAGATGAGTTTCAAGTATACCAAACAATGGATGGAGGCAATTCATGGTCCGTTTTGGCTGATTTTCTGGTTCCTGATGCTCAAATTGGAGAATTTACCACGGGTGAAGGTGTATTTGAAAATCATATTTGGTTCTCTACCAATTTTGGAAGAGTTTATCACAGCAACAATCGAGGGCAATCATGGGAAGTTTTTCAATCTGTATTATCCTATCTTGAAGATATGAGTTTTTCAGATACCCTAAATGGCATTGCTTTGTACGGTTTTACTTCCCTCGATTTCTCCACCTCCCCCATCATCATCACCGCCGATGGAGGCCACACCTGGAAACAACTCGATATCACACCACTCGGACCCAAAACAGGCATTTTCGGGGCTTGTTACATCCCGAATTCCAGTTACATCATGCTCACAACGGCCAAAAACAGCCTCCTTACCGGCGTTTTCGAAACCTGGATCAGTCCGGATCGCGGCGAGACCTGGCAGCAGATCAGCAGTGGGGAAAACATTTACACCATTCATTTTCTCGATGCAGAAACCGGATGGGGCGGCGAAGGTCAGCAATTCGATCATCCCACACGCATGTTCAAATACACCGGCTCGCCCCTTGTGGGACTTTTCAACGACAAAAAACTGAGCGTAAACTGGTCGGTGTTTCCCAACCCGAGCGCCGGCCATGTGCAGGTGTGCATACAGGAAGAAAATCCGGGGCCATTTCTGGTGTTAGTCAATGATTTACAGGGAAAACTTTTGCTCCGAAAGGAATGGGACGGAAACGGACTGCTTGATCTCGATTTGGGATCGGCAGCGCCGGGAGCGTACGTTGTAACGCTTTCGAGTGCAAACGGAAAAGCCACTTCGACGGTTTTTGTGGAGTGAAAAATGAATGTCGAATATCGAATGTCGAATGTCGAAGTGAAATAAAAAGGGAGAATTTATTAAGTAATTCTTTGAACAAGAACCATTTCGACATTCGACATTCGACATTCGATATTCCCTAAAAGATTCACCTTCAAATAAAACAAAAAACATCACCAACAAAAAAGCAATCCCAAATACTCAAAAAAAGACTTATTCACATTTTATTATTTTATATGTTTTTGTGCCCAACTACCGTACTACCGCAACCCCATTGCGTATATCCCCAATACCTGCGCAGTAGTAATACAACCTAAAAATCAATCACTTAATTTAAAAGCCCTATTTTTGGTCAGTTGCGGCAATGAACAAGCATATATATTCTACTTACATTTTACATATCCCCAAAAAACAACGGACTTCCCCCCACCATTTTTTTGGTACCGGGTCAATAATTTTTATTGTACAGTTTTAGGTTCTATTATACTGATCAGCATATCCGGTTCACCCATCACTGTCAGTCAGGGATACTTCCATACCTGGCGATGCAGCCCTTTCCCGCAACAAAATGCCGTTGCTTTGGGCCGCATCGCCTTTGGTATGTTTCTCTGTTTTCGGTGGAAGGTGATGCTCCCACCGCCTTCCTCTATTCCTTCACGCCAGTTTCAGGAGTGCTGCACGCAATTGATCCACATCCGCTTTTGTGTTGTAAAAAGCCAGGGAGGGTCTTACGCTGCTTTCCAAACCAAAATGCCGGAGGGCAGGTTGGGCGCAATGATGCCCCGATCGCACGGCAATCCCCTCTTTGTCAAGCAATTGGCCCATCGTGCTGGTCGGGATTTTTTCCATGACAAACGACAAGGCCCCTGCCCGGTGGGTGGGATTTCCGATGATGTGCAGTCCTCGGATATCCGACAGGGCATCCACCATGTATTCCATCAGTTCGGTTTCATAGCGGTGGATGTTTTCCAGGCCAATTTTCCGAACATAGTCTATGGCGGCGCCCAATCCAATCGCATCAGCAATACTGGGTGTACCCGCTTCGAATTTGGCAGGCACCCCGTTGTAAGTCGTTTCTTCAAAGGTAACACGGTCGATCATGTTTCCCCCGCCTTGCCAGGGCGGCATTTTTTCCAGGTGTTCCATCTTGCCATAAACGGCCCCGATCCCGTTGGGTGCAAATAACTTATGTCCTGAAAACACAAAAAAATCGGCATCCATGGCTTGTACTTGTACCGGCATGTGCTGGATGGACTGGGCGCCATCCACCACGACCGGCACACCATAGCGGTGGGCGGTGGCGATCATTTCCTGAACCGGCACCACCGTGCCCAAAGCATTCGACACCTGGGTAAGGGCCACCATGCGCGTACGCGGGTTGAACAGCCGTTCATAGGCCTCCAGCTGGATGTCTCCCCGCTGGTTGATGGGTATCACGCGCAAGCGGGCGCCTTTTTCCTGTGCCAGCATTTGCCAGGGTACGATATTGGCGTGGTGTTCCAGCTCGCTGAGGATGATTTCATCGCCGGGGCCGATGCGCTGCCGACCGAAAGTGTTGGCAATCAGGTTAATGCCTTCGGTGGTGCCGCGTACGTAAATGATCTCGTCTTTCGATCCGGCGCCGATAAACTGTCTGATTTTTTCGCGGGCATTTTCATAGGCATCTGTCGCGCGCGCTGCAAGCGTATGCGCACCCCGATGGATGTTGGAATTGTCGCGCTCGTAAAATCGGCTCAGGGTATCGATCACCTGTTGCGGTTTATGCGTGGTAGCGGCGTTATCGAGCCATACCAGGGGTTTTCCGTTGACTTTTTGGTGCAAGGCCGGAAAATCCTGACGCAGGGTTTCTGCGTTGAACATCCGGTAATCCGACCAGTCGCGCGCGGGTTCCTGACGGGGCTTTACATGCGCTTCCTTCCCTGGCACAGGCGCTTTGTCGTAAGCGGGCGGCTCTTGCAGGAAATAAAAGCCTTGCCCAAAAGCAGGCTGGCCCGCCAACTGCTGGAAATACAGCGGGTTTACGC
>JAGWYI010000510.1 GCA_018969455.1 Bacteroidota bacterium
GCCACCACGACGAGGGCTTAAGGGTAAATTGGGGCAAGTGCCAATTTCGATTATTGGCAAAAAAAACCGTTTGCGTGATGCGTTTGCTCGATTTTCCCGTAGACACAACATACGAATAATCAAACAAATACACAGATGCTTCCCCTACTTTTTTGTGCAAAATATTGCTCAAATTTGAGGTGTTGAAAAAGCGAATCCGTTCACGCCTGAATAAATCAAAAGGCTTGAGTTGATTGCGCAATCCCATTTGATCGTTTTCCGAATATTGGGCCTCAAGGGCTCCTGCAAGCGCACGCATGGCCTGCTGCCGAACCTGCCTGCGGCGTTGCTGAAACCAGTACACTGCGGAAAACATAACTGCCATAAATCCTAAAAAGAAGGCTATTGTGGCAAATTCTGTGGCTAAAAGAAACATCCTTCGTGGTTTTAGGCAAACATAAATAGAAAATTATCTTTACGCATGTGAATGCTTAATTATTTCCACCTCCCGAAGTAAATTTTGCACAGCGCGCCGTGCCAAAGGACTTGAAATTCGGCCTAAATTTTTGAAAACCAATGCTCAACAGGGAAAAGAGCGCTGCCTTTCAGATGGCCTTCAGTTCAAAATGAACACCTGAAACAAAAACAGGCAGCGCAACAGCTAGGCAAAAACCAAAACCTCAGATTGAATAAGTCTGCTAAATTTGCCCTTCCAAATCGTTTTGCTCATCTGTCAAATATCCAACATGAAAAATCTGGTTTTTATCGCCATTCTATTTCAGGCATTGGCCCTGCTTATGGCTTGTAAACATACTCAGTATACGGCCGACCATTTGCCCAACACCTCGCTGCGCTGGGGCAAAGGCGGCGGCATCGTGGGAAAAGAAAGCGGGTATGTGTTGCTCGAAAATGGCCAGATTTTTTTCTCCGATGGCCTTCAATCAACCCTGAGCGCCCGAAAAAACATCAAAGCCCGCCGCGCCGATCGCTTGGTGGATAAAGCAGAACTTGCCGGATTAGATACCCTTCAATTCAAGCACCCCGGCAATGTATATATGTACCTCGAACTGAGCGATGATGGCAAAACCAATCGCGTGGTTTGGGGCGATGGAAACCACAAAGTACCCGTTAAAATTGAAGCACTGTTTCAGGAATTGACGCAAATTGGCGCGTTTAAATAAAATTCACCCACCATTTATGATCATGAAATTCAACATTTTCCCATTATTGTTTGGCCTTTTAGCGCTGTGGAGCGTCGAAACGGCATGCAACAAAAACATGAAAAATGCCCCGGCCCCCGCTGCCGGCGCGCAGGCGCCTGAAAAGGCCGTACTCGACACTTTTGCCGACCTTCAAATTTTAAAATACGAACTCCCTGGCTGGGAAAAACTGAGTTTGCGGCAAAAAACCTTTATTTACTACCTCTCCGAGGCCACTTTGTGGGGACGTGACATCATTTACGACCAACATTGCAAATACAACCTTACCGTACGCAAAACCCTGGAAGCAGTGTTGGAATCGTACAAAGGTGACCGCATGCAGCCCGATTTCAAAAATTTCGAGGTGTATGCCAAACGCGTGTGGTTCAGCAACGGTATTCACCACCATTACAATGAAGGTAAAATAATTCCAGCTTGCCCCGAAACCTATTTCCGAACGCTGGTACAAAACAGTGATCCGAAACTGCTGCCCATGGCCGCCAATCAAACCGTAGAAAGCTTTTTGAATACCCTGATGCCTGTTGTGTACGATCCCAAAGTGCTGCCTAAACGCACCAACAAAGACGAGGAACAGGATGTGATCAAAAGCTCAGCCGTGAATTTTTACGAAGGCCTCACAGCCGAGCAGGTCGATCGATTTTACGAACAAAAAATTAAAGCAGCAGGCGAAAATGCCCCCATGTTTGGGTTGAACTCCAAACTGGTAATGGGCTCCAAAGGTCCTGAAGAAAAAGTGTGGCGCGCGGGTAAAGGCAATATGTACGGAGCAGCCATCGATAAAATTGTCGAAAACCTGAACAAAGCCATTCCATTTGCCGAAAATGAGCAGCAAAAAAAGGCCCTGGAACTGCTGGTTGCCTTTTATAAAAGCGGTGACCTGAAAAAATTTGATGAATTCAACATCGCCTGGGTAAAGGACACCAAAAGTACAATCGATTTGATCAGCGGCTTCATTGAAGTATACCACGACCCGAAGGGATATAAAGCCGATTTCGAATCGATGGTGCAATACAATGACCCCGAGGCGACCGAAAAAATGAGCATTGTAAGTTCCCACGCCCAGTATTTTGAAGACAACAGCACCATTCCGGCGGCTTACAAAAAGAAAAGCGTGACCGGTGTGAGCTATCGCGTGATCAATGTGGCCATGGAAGGCGGCGACTGCGCCCCTTCTACCCCCATTGGCGTCAATTTGCCCAATTCCAACTGGATTCGTTCCACTTACGGCTCCAAATCGGTGAGTTTGAGCAATATCGAAAATGCCTACAACAAGGCTGGCGGCGCGCTGGCGACTACCGAGTTTGCCAATGATCCCGAGGAGGTAGACATCGCCCGAAAATACGCAGAGGCCTGCGGCAAAATGCACACTGCCCTGCACGAAGTGATCGGACATGCAAGCGGCCAATTGAAACCCGGAATGCCCGAGCCCAATGTAACCCTGAAACAATACGCAGCAACCCTCGAAGAAGGCCGTGCCGATTTAGTGGCACTGTATTTTATGGCCGACCCCAAATTGGTGGAATGGGGCCTCTTGCCCAATGTCGCCGCCTATAAAGCCGAATACGATCAGTACATCCGCAATGGCCTGTTGATGCAACTCCGCCGCATCGCCCCGGGCGCCAACATCGAAGAAGACCACATGCGAAACCGCTTGCTGGTTTCTGCCTGGGTGTTCGACAAAGGAAAGGCCGACAATGTGATTGAGCGCCGGGTACGCGACGGAAAAACCTATTATGACATCCGCGATTACGCCAAATTGCGGGTATTGTTTGGCCAATTGTTGTCAGAAATACAGCGCATCAAATCGGAAGGCGATTTTGAAGCCGCCCAAAAACTCGTGGAAACTTACGGGGTAAAAGTAAATGCCGAACTGGTGAAAGAAGTGAAACGCCGCTATTCGGCGCTGCCAACCAAAGCTTACAGCGGGTTTGTGCAACCCAAACTGACGCCCGTGATGGATAAAAACGGTAAAATTAACGATGTACAGGTTGAGGCAGAACTGGATTTTGAGCAACAAATGCTGCGTTATGGCAAGCAATACAGCGCCCTGCC
>JAGWYI010000511.1 GCA_018969455.1 Bacteroidota bacterium
ACCCAAAAATTGATTAAAAACAAGTAAAGTCACCTATGATCCGCCTTATTATTGGTTTAATCATGCTCGTCCAGGTGTACGAAGTCGCAGCACAGTCGCCTTATGCCTTGAGTTGGAAAAAAGACGCTCCTCTGCTCGGTGGCGGCATCCTGGGGGCCGGCGTTTCTATTTGGGTGCAAAAAGGGGTGAAACCCTACACGCCCGCGCAGGCAGATTTGTTCAAGCCGGGTCAGGTAAACAGCTTCGACCGCACAGCGACCCGCTGGTACAACAAAAAAGCGGGAAAATGGAGCGATTATTTGTTTGAATCCTCCCTTTTATTGCCCGTCGCTTTGCTCGCAGATCGTCCGATTCGGGAAAAAGGCTGGCAAACAGGACTTATTGGTCTGGAATCTTTGCTTTGGTCGAGCGTTCTCACAGCCATGACCAAGGCCCTGGTTTTGCGCCCGCGCCCGTACATGTACAACCCGGATGTCCCAACAAGCGACAAGTTGAGCCGGGACGGCCGTTTTTCCTTTTTCTCCGGGCATACATCGGGCACAGCGTGTTTGTCGGTAACGGCGGCAAAAATCTGGACCGATTACCACCCGGGCAACAAATGGAATCCTTTGGTGTGGGGAACCGCGCTTGCCTGGCCCGCCGCCGTGGGCTTTTTGCGGGTAAAAGCCGGCAAACACTTTCCGACAGATGTATTGGTGGGGTATGCTGTGGGCGCTGCCTGTGGTTGGCTCATTCCCCAATGGCACAAAAAGTCCTGAGCCGTTAACAAAATTCAAAGCGGTAAACGACTGCCCACAAGTTCTCTATCTTTGCCGCAACACCTCCGCCATGCAACAACATACCCTGCAACAATTCCGAGCTGTAGTCGCCCAATGCCGCAATCTGTTTGTGCAAAAAACCAGCGATTACGGCACAGCCTGGCGCATTTTGCGTCTGCCCAGCATTACGGATCAATTGTATATTAAAGCCATGCGCATCCGCAACATTCAGGAAAAAGGGGTGCAAATGGTGAACGATCCCATCGAATCCGAGTTTATAGGCCTGGTGAATTACAGCGTGTTGGCCCTCATCCAGGCCGAATTGCCAGGCGACGCACCGCTTGATTTGCCGGTGGAACAAACGGCTTTGTTGTACGACACCCAGATTGAACAAAATATTCAGTTGTTGCATTCCAAAAACCACGATTACGACGAAGCCTGGCGCATGATGCGCATCAGCAGCATGACCGATTTGATTCTTCAGAAACTCTTGCGCATCAAACAAATCGAAGACAATGCGGGCAAAACCCTGGTGTCGGAAGGCCTGGAAGCCAATTACCGTGACATCATCAATTATGCCTGTTTTTGTTTGATCCGCGGCCTCGAAGACCCAACCCAATACATGAATTAACCAGCAACTTAGCACATAAGCATGAACGATCTTTCTTCTCTGATTCTTCAGTTTGCCGTGGTCGGCGCTGTTTTTACCGGACTCACCATTTGGGCGAAAAAACATAAATCGATCGCCATCACTTTTCTCCAGCACTTTTGCGGGGTTTGGTTCATTTTCTCCGGTTTGGTTAAAGCGGTAGACCCGATCGGTACGGCCTACAAAATGGAAGACTATTTTGCCGCCTTTGAACAAACATTTGGAGGCCTGAACAACTTTTTCGCCGGTTTGGCGCCCTTGTTCCCCTGGTTAGCCAGGTACAGCACCGGGTTTTCCATCACCATGATTGTACTGGAAATTGTGTTGGGTGTCATGCTCATCATCGGTTACCGCCGCCAACTGACCGCCTGGCTGTTTTTCCTAATCGTGGTGTTCTTTACCTTGCTCACCGGTTTTACTTACCTCACCGGTTACGTACCCACCGAGGCCAATTTTTTCGATTTCGCCAAATGGGGCCCCTATGTGAAAACCCAGATGCGCGTTACCGATTGCGGCTGCTTCGGCGATTTTATCAAATTGAACCCGCGCACCTCGTTTTTTAAAGATTTGGGCCTGATGGTTCCAGCCTTGCTGTTTTTGGTGTTTTTCCGCCGCATGCACCAGTTGTACAGCCCGCGCATACGCGCCTACGCGACCTATGGCAGCCTGGTGTTGTTTTTGCTGATGTGTATCCAAAACACCTACTGGGATCTTCCAATGGTCGATTTTCGCCCGTTCAAAGTAGGATCGGATGTGAAAAAACGCAAAGCCCAGGAAGAAGAAGCCCGCGCCAACATTGAAGTGCTCGGATGGGTGCTTGAAAATACCAAAACCGGCGAAAAAACGACCTTCATGGAACCGGAACCCGGTAAAATCACTTATTACAAACAGTACACCAAAGACGCCGGCTGGAAAGTAACCGATCAAATCAAAGACGATCCGTTTTTGAAAGTAGATGGCAAAAAAGTCCCCTTCCCCAGCACTAAAGTGAGCGATTTTGCCATCGAAGATCCTGCCAACGGCGAAGTCACCGAAGACATTCTCAACGAAGAAGGATACAGCCTCATGATCGTGGCATACCACCTGGAAGGCGAAATGCAAACCGAAACCATCGTGGTGCAAGACACCACCTGGGCGACCGATACCATTAAAGTAAATGCGGATTCCATGCGTCTCCAAAAACGCGTGGTGACGGTAGAGCCTAAAAAAGTGGAAAAAAAGGTGTTCCAGCCGGAAGCCCATTATGCCGAACGCTTCATGAAGGAAGTAAACCCGCTCGCGGATGCTGCGCTAAAAGCCAAATGGAAAGTGTACGCGGTTAATACCTATCAGGACCTTGAAAAAGCAGGCGATTTCAAGCAAAAAATCGGCGCCAATTATCCGTTCTACAAAGCCGACGACAAGCTGCTGAAAACCATCATCCGCGCCAATCCGGGCATCGTGGTTTGGAAAAACGGCGTGGTATTGGGTATGTATCATCACCGGCATATTCCGTCGCCGGAGGCTTTGCTGGAGAAGTTTAAATAAAGGGAAATATCGAATATCGAATTTCGAATTTCGAATGATGAAGTGGAGGCGTTGCGCCTGGTTTTGGGTGCGTAGCCGGGGGCAGCGCTTTTCTTTGCCTGGTTTCTTTATACTTGTTCGAGTTTTGAATATCAAAAACGAACATCGAATATCGAATGATGAAGTGGAGGCGTTGCGTCTGGTTTTGGGTACGTACCCGGGCGCAGCGCTTTTCTTTGCCTGGTTTCTTTATCCTTGTTCGAATTTTGAATATCGAATTTCGAACACCGAATATCGAATGATGAAGTGGAGGCGTTGCGTCTGGTTTTGGGTACGT
>JAGWYI010000512.1 GCA_018969455.1 Bacteroidota bacterium
AATCTTTTAACGCCATGCTGCATTTATTTTTTCGGCAATAGGACATGGCTATTCCCTCAAAAATAAGCCTTGCCTGGCGCCAAAATCTTTACCTTTCATCTATCCCGGAGGTTTTAAAACAGTTTCTAACAGCTTTCCGTTTCCACCCTTTTTTTAAATTCGCTGATGGTGGCTTTCATTTCCATCAGCTGTTTTATTTTTTCGTCTATCGACTCCAGTTTTTCATCCAGAACGGCAATTTTTTCCGGAATGCTCAATTGGTTGGTAAACCAGGCATCCATCAATTGCCCGATTTCGCGCAGGGTAAAGCCAATGGATTTTGCATCGCGGATCAATGCGAGTTTCTCCACCGTATCTTCATCGTAGTGAAAGTAATTGTTGGACTTCACGTGTGCGTCCCTTTTACCCTGGATCAGTCCGGATTTTTCGTAAAACCGAATGGTGTGAATGGTAATGCCCGTGCGTTTCGACAGTTCGTGTATCAGCATTCGGCAAAATTAGGCCTTGTAAAAATAAATTGCAAGTATAGACCATGCTCTTATGTTGTGGCTTTGGAGGGCCTCCCTTATTTTTGCCGGGCATTTGAATAAAATAACCAGGTAACCGCATACAAATGACTAAAACGGCATTTTCCATTCGCGTGTACAGCTTCTATCTTTTTCTGATGGGATCAGGTATGGTGTTGATTCCCAATGTTTTACTGGGCCTGTTTGGCTTTGAGGAAACCCGGGAAATCTGGATTCGCATGTTGGGATTATTTACCTTTACAACAGGGATCTATTATTTTTACGCTGCGGCTTACGACCAGATAGCCTTTTTCAAAGCGACCATTTTTGGTCGAATTTTCTTCTTTTTCATGACCGGCGCCTTTGTATTTGTTTTTCAACAACCCCCTATGCTGGGCGTCATTGGAAGCGTCGATTTGATGGGCGCTTTGTGGACATACTGGACCTTTCGGAAAAAATAGACCAGGATTTTCAGGATTTTGTGGATAAATCAGGATTTGTTTCGCTGATTTGTAAAAATCGTTCAGCCCGGAAACTGGCGGCATGAAGTATAGAATTTAAAATCAGATACGCTTTATGATTGGCAAACAAGTTGTTTGCCTTCAAAAATGGCACATGGAAAATGGAAAAAAATAAAATTCTGGTCTACGGGGCCTCCGGTTACATGGGGCAGTTGTTTCTTGAGCAACTGGAAAACAGGGATTGGGATCTCGTTTTGGCGGCAAGAAATGATTTTCAGTCAAATTATCCTGTCCGGGTATTTTCATTGGAAGACAAAAGCCGGATTGCGGCGCATTTGCAGGATGTAAAACTGGTCATCAACCTGGCCGGGCCATTTAAAAACACCAACAAACCCTTGGTGGAAGCGTGCATTCAAAACGGGGCGCATTACATAGACATTGCCGGCGAAGTGCCAGAAATGGAGGCTGTGTATGCGTACGACGCACAGGCGCAAAATGCTCGGGTCATGTTGATGCCGGGAGCGGGATTTGGGGTGGCGCCTACCGACATCGTCGCAAATTTGGCCAAGCAAAAGTTGCCGGATGCCACACGGCTCACCCTTGCCTATGTGACAAATGGAGGCGCTTCGAGGGGCACTTTGAAAACGGTATTGGCCGATATCCACAAGGAAGGGACCATTTTGGAAAATGGAATCTATCGGAAAGCCATGCCTGCTTTTAAGTCATTTGCTTTTTTGAACAACAACAAATTGGAGCAATTGGTGTACAATCCGTGGCGAGCGGATTTATTTACGGCTAAAATTTCAACGGGCATTCCGAATATAGAAACCTATGCCAATTTTCCCCCTTTCATTGTGAAAATGATGCAGGGTAAATTGCTTTGGCTGCGGGATTTTATGCTAAAGCGTTTAATTCCTTTTCTTCCTGTGGGGCCTTCCGAGAAACAAATTCAAAAAGGGAGCACCATTTGTTATGCGGAAGTCACGAACCCGGAAGGTGAAAAGAAAAGTGCAAGCATTTACGGACCAGAGGCTTACCGCTTTACGGCGCAAATATTGATGGCTATTGCCGGGAAAATAAACGAAGGCAATTATCAAAGCGGCTTCCAAACGCCCAATCTGTACGGGATCGAATTGTTGCAGGGTATTCCAGGTGTGAAAATTGCGCAGTAAATTGAAATTTGAAAATTAACATAAACAGATCGCATGAATGTTAAGAAACTGTTTTAAAACCTCCGAAATGCTGAAAGGCAAATCTTTTAA
The DNA here is from genome assembly GCA_018969455.1 of Bacteroidota bacterium. Taxonomy (GTDB): domain Bacteria; phylum Bacteroidota; class Bacteroidia; order Chitinophagales; family Saprospiraceae; genus M3007. The sequence continues at coordinate 2,230 of JAGWYI010000512.1, forward strand.
CGCCATGCTGCATTTATTTTTTCGGTGTCCTGCCCTCCACAAAGCGGTACCAAAAATAAGTAGAGAAAGTACATTTTTGTAACTTTCACACTTTAAAATTGGTACACATGAAAAAAAGTCGTTTTAACGAAAGTCAGCGCCAAATGATTGTATCGGTCTGCTTGGCGGGTATGTTCAAAAAGTTGCATCTTTGCAGGTATGCTCGACAAGGCCCCCTTGCAACTCAACGACGATTTCAAATATGCGCTCGATCTATTGGATAAAACCGGGCGCAGTGTCTTTATTACCGGAAGGGCCGGCACCGGCAAAAGCACCTTGTTGCAACTTTTTCGCGGGCTTACGCGCAAAAAAATGGCGGTGCTGGCCCCAACCGGGGTTGCTGCCTTGAATGTACAAGGGCAAACGATCCACAGTTTTTTCGGATTTCCGCCCCGCATCATTACGCAGCAGGAAGCGAGCAAAAAGGTGACGCGCAAAGACCTGCAGCGCTTGTACAAGAATCTGGAAGTGCTGGTAATCGATGAAATTTCGATGGTGCGCGCCGACATGCTGGATGGAATCGACCGTTTTTTGCGGGTCAACCGCGAAAACATGGCGCCTTTTGGCGGTGTTCAACTGGTTCTGTTTGGCGATTTGTTTCAGTTGCCGCCGGTGGTAAACCGTGACCCTGTGGAGCAGGCTTTTTTTCAGGATTATTACGAAACGCCGTATTTTTTCTCGGCAAAAGTGTTTGAGGAGGGCTCTTTTGACCTGGAAATGCTCGAATTGCGCAAGGTATACCGCCAGGAATCCCGGCTTTTTTTGCGCTTGCTGGAGGCCATTCGGATCAATGCGGCCGACCGCGACGATCTGGAGGATTTGAACGAGCGACATATTCCGAATTACACCGATTATGAGGGTTTCATCACTTTATGCGCGCGCAATGTAACGGCAGACCGCATCAACAAAACCGCCCTGGAACAATTACCTGCGCAAGAATATGTATATACGGCCGAGGTGAAAGGGCAGTTTGACCCGGGTT